>PHEM01000167.1 GCA_002842935.1 Alphaproteobacteria bacterium HGW-Alphaproteobacteria-13
CCATCGGCCTTGCGCCACACCGATGGGTGTCTCGACTTCGCTTGACACGAACGGATTGCGGACGTCATCAATGAGAGAAATCCAAGCTGCGCCTCCTACCTTCATGGCAGGAATGGCGCGAGTGACGGGGCTCGAACCCGCGACCTCCGGCGTGACAGGCCGGCACTCTAACCAACTGAGCTACACCCGCTTGCGCTTGGGAGACGCGCCAATATGCGGCGCGCTCCGGCCTGTCAACCGCCCTGTTTGGTCTCCGGGCGATTTATCCGCTCGCGCGGTTCGTCGAGCGTCGTCAGCGTGCCGTGCTCGAACAGGAAACCCGCAAGGTCGGGCGTTCCCGTCGATTGCAGGATGATCTGAAGGATCAGCAGCAGCGGCACCGCAAGCAGCGCGCCGGGCACGCCCCACACCCATCCCCAGAAGCTCAGCGACACGAGAATCAGCAGCGGGCTGATCGTCAGTCGCCGCCCCAGGACCAGCGGCGTGATCAGATTCGCCTCGACCAGATGGACGCCGACGAAGATGGTGGCGGGCAGCAGCGCGAATCCGACCGCGTCGAACGTCATCAGCCCGCCAAGCCCCAGCAGCACGGCGGCGACGATCGGTCCCAGATAGGGCACGAAATTGCAGATGCTGACGATGCCGCCCCACATGAAGGGTGACGGCATCCCCAGCGCCCACAGCAGCAGCGCGACGACAAGGCCCAGGATCGCGTTGATCGCCGTGATCGTCGCCAGATATTCGGCGGTCGCGTCGACGACATTCTGGATCACGCGCGCCGTCTGCATCGCCCCGTCGAAACTGCCGCGCCGCCGGATCGTCCCCTTGCGCAGCCGCGTCCAGCCCGCGAGAAAGAAAAAGATCACCAGCACGGCGAAGAAAAGCTGGATCGCCGCCGCCGGGGCGGCCGAGATGAAATAGTCGACCACCGACGTCGGCGTCGTCGCCGCCACGGCCTGCGCCGTCGCCTCGGTCCCGCTGGCGACCGACATCAGCGTGCGATCGACGAAGGTCTGCAAGGTCGAGTAAAAGTCGATCAGCGGCGCGAGGTTGCTCTGGATGCGCGGGATCGATTCGGGCAGGCGCGCGAACCAGCCCGTCGCGGGCACCACGATGATCGCCAGCGCGGCGTTGACCAGCATCAGGAAGGCGGCGAGCGCCAGAAAGGCCGCGAGCGGCGACGGCACGCCGCGCCGCTCCAGCCATTCGAGCAGCGGAACCAGCGCGATCGCGATGACGATGGCGGCCGTCAGCGGCAGAAAGAATTCGGCCCCCGCCTGAAGCGCGAACGGCAGCCCCAGGCAAAAGGCCGCACCCAATATCAGCGTCAGCGCCGCAAGCAGCCGGTCGCGGCGGAAATCGTCGATCTCGATCTGGTGCAGGGGATTGATACGCGCCGGCCGCTCGCCCCTGTCACCCGGATTATCCGCCACGCCGCGTCTCTCCTTTCGTTCCCATCGCATCTTACGCGAGCCGCCCACGCCGCGCCAGCGCCTCGGCGTTCGAGTCATCCTGTCGTCTTTCGCGGTGGCCTTAACCGGAAATTACCCATTTTCCTTCATGGAAAAGGCCATGATGCGTCCCTGCCTTCTTGCCGTCGCCGCCGCGCTACTGCCCGTTCCCGCGCTTGCCGCCAACCAGGTCGCGCTCGACAACGACGTGTTCGTCGAACGTGTCCGGACCGATGCCGCCGGAAAACAGCGAATCCTGCTGGAAGAACCAAAGGCCGTCGCGCCCGGCGACCGGCTGGTCTTCGTCCTCAACTATCGCAACGGTGGAACGCAGCCCGCCGAAAAATTCGTCGTCACCAACCCGATGCCCGCCGCCGTCCGCTTCGCGGACGCGGGTGGTGCCCGTCCGCTCGTCTCGGTCGATGGCGGCAGGCAGTGGGGACCGCTCGCCGCACTGACTGTCGCCGAAGCCGACGGCACGCGGCGCGCGGCGCAGCCCGCCGACGTCACCCATGTCCGCTGGGCCTTCGACAAGCCGATTCCCGCCGGGGGGCGCGGTCAGCTGCTCTTTCGGGGCGTCGTCAAATAGGTCGCGTCACTCCGCGAACAGCAGGACGGGCGTTTCGACCAGTTTCTTCAGCGCCTGCACGAAGCTGGCGGCGTCCCAGCCGTCGACGACGCGGTGGTCGCAGCTGATCGACAGGTTCATCAGCTTGGCGCGGCGGATATCATCTCCGTCAAACACCGGGCGCTCGACGATCTTGTTGGGACCGATGATCGCGACTTCGGGCCGGTTGATGACGGGCGTCGTCGCGATGCCGCCCAGCGGGCCGAGCGACGTGACCGTCAGCGTGCCGCCCGTCAGTTCCTCGACGCGCGCTTTTCCGGTGCGCGCCGCTTCGGCGAGGCGGGTGATCTCGCTGGCGAGTTGCCAGACATTCCGGTCCTGCGCATCGCGGATCACCGGCACCATCAGCCCGGCGTCGGTCTGCGTCGCCATGCCGAGATGGACCGCGCCGTGGCGCGTCACCACGCCCGCCTCGTCATCGTAGCGCGCATTGATCATCGGGAATTGCGGGATCGTGCGGCAGATGGCGACGATCAGGAAGGGCAGCATCGTCAGTTTCGGGCGGTCGCCGCGGTTGGCGTTGAGATCGGCGCGCATCGCCTCCAATGCCGTGACGTCCATTTCCTCCACATAAGTGAAATGCGGAATCGCGCGCTTCGACGCCGCCATATTCTCGGCGATCTTGCGGCGCATGCCGATGACCTTGACCGCTTCGTCGGCGCGGGCGCGGGGCGCGCCGGGGGCGTGATAGCCCTGCCCGGCGCTATAGCGCAGATAGGCGTCGAGATCGGAATGGCGGATACGATCACCCTCGGCATGGACCTGGCCCAGATCGACGCCAAGGTCGCGCGCGCGGGCGCGAACGGCGGGGGAAGCGAGGACGGCCTTCCTCTCCCTCTCCCCTTCAAGGGAGAGGGTCGGGGAGAGGGGAGGTTCGGTGGGTGAAGGCGCTGCATCAGCCCCCTCTCCCAACCCTCTCCCCTGAAGGGGAGAGGGCTTTTCGCTCTCCTCGACGCCCGGCGTTTCCGCCGCGACCTCTTCCTCGACCACCTCTTCCTGGCCATCCCCTTCCGTCTCGATCACCGCCAGCGTCGATCCGATCGCGACCATGTCGCCGACTTCGCCCGCCAGTTCGACGACGACGCCCGACACGGGTGACTCCATCTCGACGGTCGCCTTGTCGGTCATCATGTCGGCAAGCTGGGCATCCTCCTCCACACGGTCGCCGACACGCACGTGCCAGGCGACGATTTCGGCTTCGGCGATGCCTTCGCCGATGTCGGGCAGACGAAAGGAATAGCGGGCCATCAAGTCAGTCCTTCATGATCTTTTCAAGCGCGGTCGCGATCCGCACCGGGCCGGGGAAATAGGCCCATTCCAGGCTGTGCGGATAAGGCGTGTCGAACCCCGTCACGCGCTCGACCGGCGCCTCCAGATGATAGAAACAGCGTTCCTGCACCAGCGCCGCCAGTTCGGCGCCAAAGCCCGATGTCCGCGTCGCCTCGTGGACGATCAGGCAGCGCCCGGTCTTCTTCACCGACGCCTCGATCGCCTCGATATCGAGCGGCAGCAGCGTGCGCAGGTCGAGAATCTCGGCGTCGATGCCGCGTTCCTCGACGATCGTCTTCACGACATGGACCATCGTGCCATAGGCGAGCACCGTCACCCCCTCGCCTTCGCGCACCGTCGCCGCCTTGCCCAGTTCCGTGCGGTAATAGCCATCGGGCACCGCGCTCGCCGCATGCTTCGACCAGGGTTCGACGGGGCGGTCGTAATAGCCGCTGAACGGGCCGTTGTAGATGCGCTTGGGTTCGAGGAAGACGACGGGGTCATTATCCTCGATCGCCGCGATCAGCAGGCCTTTGGCGTCACGGGGGTTCGACGGAATCACCGTCTTCACGCCGCAGATATGCGTCATGATGCTTTCGGGCGACTGGCTGTGCGTCTGGCCGCCGAAGATGCCGCCGCCGAACGGCGTGCGCACCGTCATCGGGCAGATATAGTCGCCCGCCGAGCGATAGCGCAGCCGCGCCGCCTCGCTGACCAGCTGGTCGAGACCGGGATAGATATAGTCAGCGAACTGGATTTCCGGCACCGGGCGCAGGCCGTATGCGCCCATGCCGACCGCGACGCCGATAATGCCGCATTCGTTGATCGGCGTATCGAACACGCGCGTCTTGCCGTGCTTTTTCTGAAGGCCCGCCGTCGCGCGGAACACGCCGCCGAAATAGCCGACATCCTCGCCCATCACGACGACGTTCGCGTCGCGGTCGAGCATGATGTCCATGGCGTCGTTGATCGCCTCGATCATGTTCATGGTGCGCGTGTCCGTGCTCATTCGGGCTTCCAGTCCGGGCCGAATTTCGCCGTCTGCTCGGCGAGCATCTGCGCGCATTGTTCCTTGAGGTGCCAGGGCATCTCCTCGAACACATCCTCGAACATCGTTTCGAACGGCTGGTGCATGCCGTGGCCCAAAATACCCAGCTTTTCCGATTGTTTCTGCGTCGTCTTCACCAGATCATCGAGTTCCTTCGCCAGCGCCTCGTGCCGCGCGCCGTCCCATTCGCCGAGCGTTTCGAGATGCTGGCGAAGCCGCGCGATCGGGTCGCCGAACGGCCAGGCCGTCGGCTCGTCGGCGGGCCGATAGGCGCTCGGGTCGTCGGAGGTGCTGTGTCCCTCGCTGCGATAGGTGAAATGCTCGACCAATGTCGGGCCGTTATTGGTCCGCGCGCGGTCCGCCGCCCACTGCGTCGCGGCATAGACCGCCAGCGGATCGTTGCCGTCGACGCGCAGCCCGGCGATGCCGTAACCGACCGCGCGCGCCGCGAAGGTCGTCCGCTCGCCGCCCGCGAAGCCCGAAAAGCTCGATATCGCCCACTGGTTGTTGACGACGTTGAAGATGACGGGCGCATTATAGACGGTCGCGAAGGTCAGCGCCGAATGGAAATCGCCTTCGGCCGACGACCCCTCGCCGCACCAGACGGTGGCGATGCGGCTGTCGCCCTTCGACGCCGACGCCATCGCCCAGCCCACGGCCTGCGGATATTGCGTCGCGAGATTGCCCGAGACGCTGAAGAAGCCATAGTCCGGCGCCGAATACATGATCGGCAATTGCCGTCCGAGCAGATGGTCGCCGCGATTCGAATAAATCTGGTTCATCATCTGGATCAGCGGATATTCGCGCGTGATCAAAATGCCCTGCTGGCGATAGCTCGGGAATACCATGTCGGCGCGGTCGATCGCCATGGTCGAGGCGACCGAGGTCGCCTCCTCCCCCGTCGATTTCATATAGAAGCTGGTCTTGCCCTGCCGCTGCGCGCGGAACATGCGGGCGTCGAACGCGCGCACCAGCATCATGTAACGCAGCATCGCGCGCATCCGGTCCGTCGACAGCTTCGGATTCCACGGCCCTTTCGCCTGTCCATCGAAGTCGAGCACGCGGATCAGTCCATAGCAAAGCTCGCGCATCGCATCGGGCTTCGTCGCCTCGCCGGGGCGCGGCGTCGCCTCGATCGCGGGAATGTCGATGTCGCCGAAATCGGGCGTATCGCCGGGGCGATAGCGCGGCTCGGGAATGTGAAGCGACAGTGGCGGCAGATTGCTCGCAGGCCGCCGATGCGTTTCGGGCATATCTTCATCCCCTCCGGCGCGACTCGCCACGCCGACTAGTTATATTTCAACGTGGCGACATATTATTACAGACGTCGCGCCATTGCAAGGATCGCGTCAGACCGCCACGGGCGCGGCGATATGCGCTTGCGGGGCATAATCCTCGACCGCGAAATCCTCGAACCGATAGGCGAAGATGCTGTCGGGCCGCCGCAGGATGCGCAGCTTCGGCGCGCCTGCGGGGCTGCGCGCAAGCTGCTGTTCGACCAATTCCGCATGGTTCAGATACAGATGCACGTCGCCGCCGGTCCACACCAGCTCATGCGCGTGAAGGTCGCATTGCTGCGCGATCATGCGCGTCAGCAGCGCCGCTTCGAAGACATTGAAGGCGAAACCGAGTCCCAGGTCGCACGAACGCTGGAACAACAGGCAGGACAGCCCGCCGTCCGAACGGACGTGGAACTGATAAGTCATATGGCAGGGCGGCAGCGCCATTTGGTCCAGATCGGACACATTCCAGCCCGTGAAGATATGCCGCCGCGATCCGGGGTTGGTGCGCAGCGAATCGATCAGCGCCGCGATCTGGTTGTGCCCTTCGTCCGCGCGCCGGAAAAGCCCCTCACCCACCGGCTCATAGCGCGGCCAGTTCACCCATTGACGGCCATAGACGGGACCCAGTTCGCCCCACTGCGCGGCGAAGGCCTCGTCACTCAGGATACGCGCCTCGAACGCCTCGGCCGTGATCGCCTCGCCGGTTTCGCGGCGATAGCGGTCGAGCGGCCAGTCGGTCCAGATTCGCACGCCTTGCGCGACGAGCGGACGGATATTGGTGTCGCCCGTCAGGAACCACAGCATCTCGCGCAGCGCGGTCTTCCAGAACACACGCTTCGTCGTCAGCAGCGGGATCGCGTCGTCCTTCAGCGAGAAGCGCATCGTCTCGCCGAACAGCGACCGCGTGCCGACGCCCGTGCGGTCGACGCGCTCGTCGCCTTCGGTCCAGATGCGACGCATCAGGTCCAGATATTGCCGTTCATAATGGATGAATTCGGACAAGATTCGCTCCCGCTGCCCTCCGCCTGCTAGGCTCCGCCAAGCCCTTCGACAAGGGCGGTGCGGCTTCAGGCGGCGCAAAGCCTCCATTACGGCGCAGAACCCGCTTGGGCGCCGCCCCGCTAGGTCCCATGCGCCGGGCATGCTGCTCAACGAATCCGGCGGAGAATTTCCCGATGCCGCGCTGTTGGCGGGTTTCGTACCGCGCAGGGAAGAGGACGCCGTCGCGCG
>PHEM01000168.1 GCA_002842935.1 Alphaproteobacteria bacterium HGW-Alphaproteobacteria-13
ATCCTGGGCGCCTGGGCCGAAGTCGATATGGCGCCGCAAAGCTATACCGCCGGAAGCTGGGGTCCGTCGAGCGCCATCGCCCTGATCGAACGCGACGGAGATATTTATGACTGACCTTCACCCCACCATCGCCCGCGTCACGGACCGCATCGTCGCGCGCAGCGCGCCGCGCCGCGCCGCCTATCTGGACCTGATGGAGCGGCAGCGCGAGGCGGGCACCAATCGCGGCACGCTGTCGTGCGGCAATCTCGCGCACGCCTTTGCCGCGGCGGAAGAGGACAAGCCCGCGATCCGCGCGGGCGCGGCGATGAATATCGGCGTCGTCACGGCCTATAACGACATGCTGTCGGCGCATCAGCCCTATGGCCGCTATCCCGAGCAGATCAAGATTTTCGCGCGCGAAGTCGGCGCGACGGCGCAGGTCGCGGGCGGCGTCCCCGCCATGTGCGACGGCGTGACGCAGGGACAGGCGGGCATGGACCTGTCGCTGTTCAGCCGCGACAATATTGCGCAGGGCACCGCCATCGCGCTCAGTCATGCGATGTTCGAAGGCGCGCTGCTGCTGGGCATCTGCGACAAGATCGTGCCGGGCCTGTTGATCGGCGCGCTGCGTTTCGGCCATCTGCCGACGATCCTGGTGCCCGCTGGGCCCATGCCCTCGGGCCTTCCCAACAAGGAAAAGCAGCGCGTCCGCCAGCTGTACGCCGAAGGCAAGGTCGGCCGCGACGAACTGCTGGAGGCGGAAGCGGCGAGCTATCACAGCCCCGGCACCTGCACTTTCTATGGCACCGCCAATTCGAACCAGATGATGATGGAGCTGATGGGGCTGCATATCCCCGCCGCCGCCTTCGTCCACCCCGGCACGAAATTGCGGCAGCAATTGACGCGCGCCGCGACGCACCGGCTGGCAAAGATCGGCTGGGACGGCAACGACTATCGTCCGCTTGCCCGCTGCGTCGACGAAAAGGCGATCGTCAACGCGATCATCGGCCTGCTGGCGACGGGCGGGTCGACCAATCACGCCATCCACGTGCCCGCCATCGCGCGCGCGGCGGGGATCGTCGTCGACTGGCAGGATTTCGACGAGTTGAGTCATGCCGTGCCGCTGCTCGCGCGCGTCTATCCCAACGGTGCGGGAGACGTGAACCATTTCCACGCAGCGGGCGGCATCGGCTTTGTCGCGCGCGAACTGCTCGATGCCGGGCTGCTGCACGGCGACGTGCTGACGGTCGGCGGCACGATGGCGGACTATGCGTCGGAGCCGGTGCTGGCGGACGGCGCACTCCACTGGCAGGCGCCGCCCGCGAAGAGCCGCGATGACAGCATGCTACGCGGCGTCGCGGCGCCTTTCTCTCCCGATGGCGGCATGCGCCTGCTGGCGGGCAATCTCGGCCGCGCGATCATCAAGACCAGCGCCGTCGCCGAGGACCGCTGGACGATCGAGGCGCCGGCCCATATCTTCGACGACCAGAACCAGGTGCTGGCCGCGTTCAAGGCCGGTGAACTCGACCGCGACGTCGTCGTCGTCGTGCGTTTTCAGGGACCGCGCGCCAACGGCATGCCCGAACTGCACAAGCTGACCCCGGCGCTGGGCGTGTTGCAGGACAAGGGCTTTCGCGTCGCGCTGCTGACCGATGGCCGCATGTCGGGCGCGAGCGGCAAGGTGCCCGCCGTGATCCACTTGTCGCCAGAGGCGCTGCCGGGCATCGACGGGATCAGCGGTCCGCTTGCCCATTTGCGCGACGGCGATATGGTGCGCATCTGCGCGCGCACGGGCGAAGTGGCCGCGCTGGTCGAGGCGGACGAATGGGCGGCGCGCGCGCCTGCCGTGCCGCCGCCGCCGGGACTGGGCGTCGGCCGCGAATTGTTCACGCTGCTGCGGCGCCACGCCGACGAGGCGGAGAAGGGCGGTTCGGCGATATTGGCGGCGATGGAAACGATCGTCTAGGATGGGAGTCCGTCGTCCCCGCAAAGGCGGGGACCGCTGTGGTATGACGCCGCGGCGCTGAATCAGGACGACAGCGGTCCCCGCCTTTGCGGGGACGACGAAACGGAGAGAAATATGTCCGACAGCGGCATCGAACAGATCATGCGGCTCGCGCCCGTCATCCCGGTGATCGTCATCGACCGGGTCGAGGACGCCGTGCCCATGGCCGAAGCGCTCGTCGCGGGCGGATTGCCGGTGCTGGAAGTGACGCTGCGCACGCCTGCGGCGATCGACGCGTTGAAGGCGATGAAGCAGGTCAAGGGCGCGGTCGTCGGCGCGGGCACGGTGCTCAACGCGCGGATGCTGCGCGACGCGCTGCGCGCGGGCGCGGAGTTCATCGTCTCGCCGGGACTCACCATAGACCTGGGCGAAGCGGCGGTCGCGAGCGGCGTTCCCTTCCTGCCCGGCGTCGCCAATGCCTCGAACATCATGATGGGGCTGGACCTGGGTCTCTACAGCTTCAAATTCTTCCCGGCCGCGACCAGCGGCGGCGTCGCGGCGCTAAAGGCGCTGTCGGGACCTTTCGGCACCGTCTATTTCTGCCCCACCGGCGGCATCACGGCGGCGAGCGCGCCTGAATGGCTCAAGCTCGATCCCGTGCTGTGCGTGGGGGGCAGCTGGGTGGTGCCTGCGGGACCGCTCGACACCGCGCGTATCGAGGCGCTGGCCCGCGAGGCGGCGGCGCTGCGTCCCTAGGGTCCGTACGACGGGGACACATTGCCCGCGGAATCACGCAGCTTTATCAGGTCTGTGGCTATTAAGTCACGGGCCGCGTCAAAATAGCGAACGAATGTGCGCTATGTGAAATTTTGTTGACATTCCTGAGAATGGAATTGCACAGTGGGGCGAGGTAGCTGGCCGTGCTGCCGGGGTAAATGGGGATTTGGCATGAAAAGAAAGTTTTTCGTCGGTGCCGCGCTCGCGGCGCTGGGCATGCAGCCGCATGTGTCGCATGCGGAAACCTTCAAGGTCGAAATGGCCGCGCCGGGCGCGACTCAGGCGCTGGAAGGCCGGCTTATCCTGATCATCGCCGCCAGCGACAAGACGGAGCCGCGTTTCCAGGTCGATTCCTCGTTCGACGGGGCGCAGATCTTCGGCGTCAATGTCGAGGGATATAAGAAGGGCGAGGTGCGCGGCATCGACGGTACCGTCCTCGGCTATCCCGGACGCAGCCTGGCCGATGTCCCGGCGGGCACCTATACGGTCCAGGCCGTTCTCCATAAATATGACACCTACAACCTCAGCAACGGCAAGGTCGTGAAGCTGCCGGCCGCGCGCGGCGCGGGCCAGAACTGGCGCAAGGAACCCGGCAACATCATCAGCAAGCCGATCAAGGTGGATTTCGACCCCAAGCGTCCGGGCGAGATCAAGCTGGCGCTGACCGACGTGCTGCCGCCGATCGCCGAGCCGAAGGATTCGGAATTCATCCGCCATTTCAAGTTCAAAAGCCCCAGCCTGTCGAAATTCTGGGGGCGCGATGTCTTCATCAACGGCCATGTCCTGGTGCCCAAGGATTTCGACAAGCATCCCGAGGCGCGCTATCCGCTCGCGATCTTCCACGGTCACTTCCCGGCCGATTTCGGCGGATTCCGTACGACTCCGCCCGATCCCGACCTGAAGTGCGAGCCGAGCCGGCGCTTCATCAACGAATCCTGCTATAACCGCACCGAGCAGCAGGAAGCCTATGACTTCTACAAGAAGTGGACGTCGCCCGACTTCCCGCGGATGCTGATTGTCGAGATCGACCACAGCAATCCCTATTATGACGACAGCTATGCCGTGAATTCGGCCAATATCGGTCCCTATGGCGACGCGATCACCTATGAATTCATTCCGGCGCTGGAAGCCAAGTTCCGCGGTATCGGCGCGGGCTGGTCGCGCTTCCTCTACGGCGGGTCGACCGGCGGCTGGGAAGCGCTGGCCGCGCAGGTCTTCTATCCCGACGAATATAACGGCGCGTTCGCGGCCTGCCCCGATCCCATCGATTTCCGCCAGATGATGGTCACGAACATCTATGAGGACAAGAACGCCTATTGGCGCATCGGTCCCTTCGGCCGCGTCGCCAAGCCCGGGAAGCGGGACTATCTGGGCCATATCTCGCACACGATCGAGGATGAGAACCGCTGGGAGCTGGTGCTGGGCGACAAGACCCGGTCGGGCGCGCAGTGGGACGTCTGGGAAGCGGTCTATTCGCCGATGGGCGAGGACGGCTATCCGAAGCGCATCTGGAACAAGGAAACCGGCGAGATCGATCCGGCCGTGGCCCAATATTGGAAGGAAAATTACGACCTTCGCCATATTCTGGAACGCGACTGGAAAACGCTGGGACCCAAGCTCCAGAACAAGATTCATATCTATGTCGGGGATATGGATAATTTCTATTTGAACAATGCCGTTTACCTGATGGAAGACTTCCTGAAGAAAACGGACCCGCCCTATGGCGGTGAGGTCACTTATGGCGACCGCGACGAGCATTGCTGGAACGGGGATCCGACCCTGCCCAATTCTGTGTCGCGTCTTCGCTACAACAGCATGTACGTCGAAAAAATGCTGAAGCGCATGGAAACTTCGGCGCCTCCGGGAGCGGACCTGAAAAGCTGGCGTTATCGCTAGATAAAAACGACAAACGGGTAAATTTTAAAAAGGGGAATCAAGATGATGAATAGAAAGTCTATTCGCACTCTGCTTCTGTGTTCGGCGGTTTCGAGCGCGGCCTTCACGGCCGCGCCGGCTGTCGCGCAGGAAGCGGACGAAAGCGAAGCGATCGTCGTTACCGGATCGCGTATCCGCTCGGCCAATCTGGAGAGCGTCAGCCCGGTCACGACCGTGTCGTCGGCCGAGTTCGCCTCGCGCGGCACGGTGCGCACTGAGGATCTGGTCAACCAGCTGCCGCAGGTGTTCGCGGCGCAGGGCGCGGCCAACTCGAACGAAGCCACCGGCACGGCGCAGGTCGACCTTCGCGGCCTTTCGCCGTCGCGCACGCTGGTGCTGATCAACGGCCGCCGCCTGCCTTATGGTTCGCCGAAGAATATCCCGTCGGACGTCAACCAGGTTCCCACGCCGCTGATCCAGTCGGTCGAAGTGCTGACAGGCGGCGCATCGGCCGTTTACGGTTCGGACGCCATCGCGGGCGTCGTCAACTTCAAGCTGATGGACAATTTCGAGGGCTTCCGCGTTTCCGGCAGCATCTCGGGCTTCCAGCACAACAACAATGACCATTCGCTGCGCGACCTGCTCGATCGCCACGATGAAGTGGTTCCCGGTTCTTACCTGAAGCCCGACAAGTCGGTCTGGAACGGCTTCACGTCCGAACTGTCGGCGGTGGTCGGCGCCAATGTGGCCGAAGGCCGCGGCAACGTCACGGCCTATGCGACCTATCGCAAGGTCAATCCGATCCTTCAGCGCGACTATGACTTCAGCGCCTGCGCGCTGGGCGCCTCGGGGGCGAACGGATCGGAGTTCGTGTGCAGCGGCTCGCCGACCAACGCTCCCGCCAACCTCACCAACAACCCTGTCGTGACGGGGCTGCCGGGTCTGGTGCAGCAGTTCCGCGTGACCAACGATGGCCGCTTCGTGCCGGGTTCGGCGACGTACAACTTTGCGCCGACCAACTATTATCAGCGTCCGGACGAACGCTATGCGCTCGGCGCGATGGCGCATTTTGAAGTGAACGAGAATTTCACGCCTTATGTGGAACTGTCGTTCATGGAAGACCGCTCGGTCGCGCAGATCGCGCCCGGCACCAACAGCGCCGGTATTACGATCGACGCGAGCGGCATCAGCGGCATCAACTGCGACAACCCGTTCCTCAGCGCCCAGCAGGCGGATTTCCTCTGCACCAGCCAGGGGCTGTCCACGGGCAGCATCTATGACGCCAACGGCTATTATGTCGGGCCGGAAAGCGTTGCGAACGGTATTCGCGTGGCGCGCCGCAACGTCGAGGGCGGTCCCCGCCGCGACGACATGACGCACCAGAACTATCGCGTCGTCGTCGGCGCGCGCGGCGCCATCGCCGGGCCGTTCAACTATGACGTCTATGGTCTCTATTCGAAGGTCAGCCTGCGCCAGAATTTCTATGGCGACTCGAACCGCGGCCGCACGGCGCGGGCGTTCAACGCCGTGCGCAATTCGGCGGGCGAGATCGTTTGCGCGGTCAACGCCGATGCGAACACGCTGAACGACGATGCGAACTGCTTCCCGCTCGATTATTTCGGCGCGGCGGCGGACCCGCGCGCCGTGAATTATGTCGCGGAAGTCAAGGGCATCACGGGCGACACCAGCCTGATCAACGTCGTTGCCGTGATCGACGGCAATCTGGGTGAGTTCGGTCTGCGTTCGCCGCTGGCGGACGAGGGCGTTTCGGTGGCTTTCGGTTATGAATTCCGCAAGAACACCGTTAACTACCTGCCGGACGAAATCTATCAGGCGGCTGCCAGCCCCGAACTGCCCATCAACGGGTCGGTCGCGGTGAAGGAACTGTTCGGCGAACTCGTCGTGCCGCTGGTCGAGGACAAGCCCTTCTTCCGGACGCTGTCGTTCGAAGGCGCCTATCGCTATTCGGACTATGACTCGGGCTTCAAGACCGACACGTACAAGCTGGGCCTGAACTGGTCGCCGGTTTCCGACATCCGGTTCCGCGGTTCCTATCAGCGCGCGGTGCGTGCACCGAACGTGATCGAGCTGTTCTCCGCCCAGCAGATGTTCGAAGTCAACCTGACGCGTAACGCCAACGGCAGCTTCGATCCCTGCTCGACCGCCGCGCCTGCCGCGACGCTCGAACAGTGCGCCCGCACGGGTGTCACGGCGGGGCAATATGGCACCATCATCGACAACCCGGCCGGTCAGTTCAACGCGATGATCGGCGGCAACATGAA
>PHEM01000169.1:0-6729 GCA_002842935.1 Alphaproteobacteria bacterium HGW-Alphaproteobacteria-13
AGCACCGCAGGCTCGCCGCTTAATATCAACCCCAGAACGAGGCCCACACTCCGCTAATTTACGCAGCGATCTGCGCCAAATGTTCTGACGACGGACACGACCAGAACGACGTTCGAATCCTGCCGGACCTTCCGGTCATCGAGGTAGGCGCCGGCGAGGAGCCGGACATTGTCGAGATCGGCGCTTACCCGGAGCTCTTCGGAGAAAGATTCCTGGAACTGTCGATCGCCGATGAACAATAGTTGCGGAGCGCCTCCGGTGATGATGTTGTCGAAGCGCCTGTTGTCGAGCCGACTGTAACCGGTGACGCTCGTCAGGGTGACCTGGTCATTGGCCCGGTAGTTGACTTCCGCGCTACCGATATAGGTGTTGTATTTGCCGTACGGATCATCGGCCCACAGCTTCGAAAGGGTTGGATCGAAGCCGGCCCATGCCGAAGGGTCGGCGGACTCGCCCTTGCCGTTGAGCTTGCAGTCATCGAACGGCGCATAGGAAGCGACGTCGCTCCGGCAGCCGACGAGATCCTGGTAGAGATAATCGGCCCCGCGGTTTCGCTGATAGGTGAACTTCAGGGTCGCATCGAGTGCATCGCTCACCTCGGCGCGCAGCGTACCGCGAAAAATCCACTCCTTATACTGGGGTAATCTCTTTCGCGCGGCCGACGGATGGAGATTCTCCCACCAGCCATCGGAATCCGTATAGGAGACCGCGAGCCTGCCACCGACACCCTCGGCGAGGGGCCCCGAAAGAACCGTCTCGGCGATCGCCTTTCGCGTACCGAATTCATAACCGGCACGAACCTGCGCGAAAAAATCCGGGGTGGGATTGGCGGTACGGATCGAGATGACGCCGCCCGGACTGTTCTTGCCAAAGAACAGGGCCTGGGGACCCTTGAGCACCTCGATATGCTCGATGTCGAACTGGCCAACGCGAAGAAATTCGGCGTTCGAAAATTGCACGCCATCGACGTTGATCGAAACCGGCTGTTCAAAACCGACACCAATGTTCCCCGACTCGATTCCCCGCAGGTTCAGGACATTCTGCGTGGGGTTGCCCGATGCCTGCAGGCTCAGGCCCGGTACAGCGGCAGCGATGTCCTCGATGCTGGCGATTCCTCGCCTCTCGATCGCTTCCGCATTCAGGGCCGTCACTACGACGGGAACGTCCTGCGCCGTTTCCTGGCGCTTACGCGCCGTGACCACGATTTCCTCAAGTCCGCCCGATGACTGCTGAACATCGGGCGCAGCCGACTCTTTCACCGGTTCGCCCGAGGGTGAAACCTGTGCGGCCGCGACACCTGGAACCAATGTCGAAACCAGCGCAACCGATTGCAAATATAGCCTGTGCTTTGACATATCCTCTCTCCTGTTGATCCATATTATCTTTATTTTTCTATTGGTTGAGGGCCATCCGCGCGCGTGGCCGCCTTGTGCTGTCCGGGGGGACGGGTCAGCGCCGCCCGGACTGACTCACGAGGCCGACGGCCGCATCGACGATCCTGTCCTCGGCACACCCTGGCTGAAGCCGCGAGCCGATCACCTGAAAGGTCAGATGATGAGCGGCGTTGTCGGAATAGATGTAACCGGAGTTTGCGAGCCCGCCCGCGAGACCGATCACCGCCGTCTGCGTCAGCGGCGAGCGCTTTTTCATCTCCTGGACGATCTCGGTGTAGATTTCGGAATCGACGCCCACCAGCGCGACGTCGCCGATCCGCAACAGGCCGACCTTGATGTTGACTGCGGCGCCATCCTTGTACCCCGGGTCCATCCCTTCGCGCCGGAGCGTGTCGATACGGTCGCGCCCCGGACAGGTGACGGTCGCCGAACCCGCCCACAGCCCGGGGTCCGCGACCAGCGGGACCGCCGGATCGCGCATCGCGTCGATCGCAGTTTCACCCATGATCGCCCCCATCGCCGTGACGATCTCGCCTACCTCGGCAACCGCCTTGCGGCGCTTGTCGTCCCAATCGGCCTCGGCGGGAGCAGGCGAGGCCTTCTGGCCGGGGCGCACCCGGACATCCTCGGCGGCCAGGTCCCAGAATGTCGGGGCCCGGACGGCGTCCTTCTGGTCGACATGGAGACGCGGCCCCATCAGCTTGCCGAGCGGAAGGCTCAAACGCGGATTCTGGTCACCCGAAGCGGCCTGGGTGAACAGCGCGACGGCACCGTCATAGCGCCGTTCGACATAGCGCGAGGCCTCGCCGGGGAAATCGGCGCTGACGATACCCGAGAGATGATAATTGATCGGGTGCATCCCGTAATTCATCATCAGCGCGATCGGCATGTCGTCCTCGCCGACGAAATATGTGACCGTCATCGTCTTGTCGGAAACGCCGTCGGGGTTGTTGCCCTGGAACCAGTGCCGGCCGTCGAACGCATCGCGGTTGATGTTGAGATCGAGGCTTGTCGTCACGAAACCCATGCGCGCCTTCCGTGCCTTGCCCGCCGCCTCCTCTGCCGCCTGCACGATCGCGTCCTCGAGAAGCTTCGAAGCGGCAGGGTCCATCCAGCCCGCTGGAAGATCGGCACCGCTATGCGTGTGGGTCGCCGAAATGACGATATTGTCCCCGGGACATTGCTTCAGCCGCGCGCGTGCGGCGTCCACGGTGGCGGTCGCGACCAGTGCCTTGTCGACGCTTGCGAGGATCGCGCAATCCCTCCCCGATTTCAGAAAGATGGCGCGAACGAAGAGCGGATCGCGGACTGTGTTGCCCGCCGGAAGCGCCGCTCCCTTCGGCGTGATCTCGACTTTCGCCGCGCCGGCGAGGAAGGCCGGCGCGGAAGCCGGTGCCGCTCCCGCAGGGGCAATCGCGATCGCCGCGACTGCTGCGGCACCTGCCATTGCCGCCGATCGAACAAACCTTGTCTTGAATTTCATTATCTCTCTCCCGAACAATATGATTTCCGGCCAAGGCGCCCTGGCTTTTCACTCCCCTCCGGCACCGCCTGCTGCGGCCCAGTCGGCCGCCATTGCGTCGGCATCGCGGCGGCGCTGGATCGAACCCGGTGTCCGCGACAACCTGGGCGCCGGCGCAGCCTGGAGAAGCGCATCCCGATCGGTGAAGGTCCCCCGCGCAGCATGATGCGGGTGCACCAGCGCCTCGTCCGCGGTGAGGACCGGCGAAACGCAGGCGTCGCTGTCCGCGAAGAGTGCGGCCCAATGATCGCGATCCGCTTGCAGGAAGACGTGAGCAAAGCGGCACGCCAGATCGTTCCACCGGTCGACATCATGCTGGCAGCCGGCAAATTCCTCGAGGCCGAGCCGTTCGAGCAGAATGGAGAAGAATTGCGGCTCGATGCTGCCGACGGCGATTTCGCGCCCGTCGGCGCAAAGATAGGAGCGATAGAATGGAGCAGCACCGCCGAGCAGGTTGCGTTCGCGCGCGAGCGACAGCTGGCCCGTCGCGGTCAGGCCGGTGAACATCGTCATCATCGATGCGACGCCGTCGATGATCGCTGCATCGATGACCTGTCCGAGGCCCGAGCGTTCGCGTTCCCAGAGCGCGGCGAGAATCCCGAAGGCGAGGTACATCGAGCCCCCGCCGAAGTCCCCGACAAGGTTGAGCGGCACCGGCGCCGCCTCCCCGGGACGCCCCATCGCCGCGAGTGCCCCCACCAGGCCGATATAGTTGATGTCGTGGCCGGCGACGCGCGCGAGGGGGCCTTCCTGTCCCCACCCCGTCATCCGGCCGTAGACCAGCCGCGGGTTAGCCCTGCAAAGATGGTCCGGGCCGAGCCCGAGGCGTTCCATCACTCCTGGACGAAACCCTTCGATGACAACATCCGCATGCATCGCGGCCTCGCGGCACCAGTCGCGCCCCTCCCCGGTACGGATGTCGAGCGCCTTCGAGGCGCGGCCGCGGTCGACGATCGGGTTCGGCCAGCCATTGCCTCCCGCCCTTTCGACGCGGAGAACATCGGCTCCCATGTCGGCGAACAGCATCGCGCAATGGGGACCCGGCCCGATACCCGCGAACTCGATGACCCGAAGTCCCGCGAGGGGGCCCTTGACGTCTTTCCCGGACTGGCTCGCCATGATCGCTCCTCAGCGAAGCATGCCGGCAAGCCGGCCCTGGATGATCGCCTCGGCCTCGTCCACCATGCGGCGCAGAAGCGCGGCACAGGTCGGAATATCGTGGATGAGGCCCTGCACTTGCCCCGCCCAGACAAGCCCGGCGTCGACGTCGCCCGTTTCGAGCGCGACGCGGCCCCTCGCCCCGGCGACCAGCGGGCGAATATCCTCGAACACCGCCGCCTCGCCGGCGCCGATCGCGACGACCTCGTCCGACACCGCGTTCCTTGCGACACGGCCCGTATTGCGGAAGCGCCGCATGATGAGATTGGTCGCGCGTTCGTCGTTGGCGACGATGAACTGCTTGATCGTCTCATGGATCGGCGCCTCGACGGTCGCGCAGAAGCGGGTTCCCATATTGACTCCGTCAGCGCCGAGCGCGAGCGCGGCAGCGAGGCCGCGCCCGTCGCCGATGCCGCCGCTCGCCAGCATGGGAATGCCGACCTGGTCGGCGGCCGCGGGAATAAGCACGAGCCCCGGGATATCGTCTTCGCCCGGATGCCCGGCACATTCGAAGCCATCGATGCTGATGACGTCGACGCCCATCTTCTCGGCGGAGAGCGCGTGGCGGACAGCGGTGCATTTGTGAAGCACGATGATCCCGTGCTCCTTGAAATGCTCGACATGCTCGCGCGGCGCGTGCCCCGCCGTTTCGACGATTTTCACGCCTGCGTCGATGATCGCCTGGCGATAGGCGGCATAGGGCGGCGGGCTCACCGATGGCAGGATAGTCAGGTTGACGCCGAAGGGCTTGTCGGTCAGCGCGCGGCAGCGATCGATCTCGCGACTGAGGTCGTCGGGGGTCGGCTGGGTCAGAGCGGTCAGGAGGCCAAGCCCGCCGGCGTTCGAGACGGCGCTCGCGAGCTCGGCGCGACCGACCCACATCATGCCGCCCTGGACGATCGGATGCTCGATTCCGAGCAGCTCGGTGATGCGGGTCTTCAGCGCCATCAGACGGCCTCGACGATCGTCACATTGGCAATGCCGCCGCCTTCGCAAACGGTCTGGAGGCCGTATCGCAAGCCCCGCGCATGGAGGGCGTGAACAAGGGTGGTCATGAGCTTGGTTCCGGTCGCGCCGAGCGGATGCCCGAGCGCGATCGCGCCGCCATTCACGTTGAGTTTAGCGGGATCGCCGCCGATCGCCTTCAGCCATGCCAGCGGAACGGGCGCGAAGGCCTCGTTCACTTCGTAAAGATCGATATCGTCGATCGACATGCCCGCCTTCGCGAGCGCCTTGCGCGTCGCGTTGATCGGCTCCTCGAGCATGATCACGGGATCGCCTGCGGTGACCGTCAGATTGACGATGCGTGCGATCGGCGTGAGGCCATGGTCCTTGAGCGCCTGCCCGCTCACGACGAGAACCCCGCTCGCGCCATCGCAAATCTGGCTCGCATTGGCGGCCGATATCACCCCGCCTTCCGTCAGCAGCTTGACCGAGGCGATGCCCTCGAGCGTGGCATCGGCACGGACGCCCTCGTCCCGGCGATGCTCGCCGCCCTCGATGGCGAGCGGCACGATCTCCTTTGCAAAGGCACCGGTCTCGGTCGCGGCGGCGGCGCGGCGGTGACTGTCGAGCGCGTAGCGGTCGAGCGTCCCGCGATCGAAGCCATATTTGGCCGCAAGCATCTCGGCGCCCTCGAACTGGCTGAAACCGCTCACGCCGAAGCGTTCGAGGATGCGCGGGCTGAACGGCCCGATGCCGACATTGTCGGCGGCGTGATAGGAGATGTTCGAGAACATGGGAACGCGCGTCATGCTTTCGGCGCCTGCCGCGACCACGATGTCCTGCGTCCCGCTCATCACGGCCTGCGCAGCGAATTGAAGCGCCTGCTGCGAGGAACCGCACTGGCGGTCGACGGTGACCGCGGGCACGCTCTCGGGAAGCCTCGATGCGAGCACGGCATTGCGCGCGAACGCGAAGCCCTGCTCGCCCGCCTGGGTGACGCAGCCCAGGATGACATCCTCGATCGCCGCCGGATCGACACCTGAACGCTCGACGAGGGCATCGAGAATCTCGCCGCCCATGTCGGCGGGGTGCCAGCCGGCAAGCGCGCCCTTGCGCTTGCCTCCGGCGGTTCGGGCGGCAGCAACGATATAGGCTTCGGTCATTGTGTCTGTCCTTGAAGAAAATCGGGTTTGCGGCGCGCGAGGAAGGCGGAAATCCCCTCGCGAGCCTCGGAGCCCGCGCCCGCCTGCGCGATGCGGTTCGCCTCGGCGCGCAGCTGGCCTGCGAGATCGCGGCCCGCGCCTTCGGCGAGAAGCGCCCGGGCGCCGGCAAGCGCCGCGACCGGACCGGCGGCGAGCGCATGCGCGGCCGCGAGCGCTTCGCCGGCGAGCGCCGCATCGTCGACGACACGCGTGACGAGACCGATCGCGGCTGCCTCGTCGGCTCCGATGCGGCGATTGGTGAGGATGATCTCCTGCGCGCGGCGAAGGCCGACGACACGCGGAAGCAGCCAGCTCATGCCGCCATCGGGGGTGAGTCCGACCGCGCCATAGGCGGCCGAGAAATGCGCGGAGCGCGCTGCGATCACGACATCGCCGGCGATGGCGAGGCTCAGCCCTGCCCCGGCTGCCGGCCCGTTGACCGCCACGACCAGCGGCTTCTCCATTGCCGCCAGTATCTCGACCGATTGGTGCAGGCGCGTCGCGAGAT
>PHEM01000169.1:6758-13584 GCA_002842935.1 Alphaproteobacteria bacterium HGW-Alphaproteobacteria-13
CCCGCCGATGCGAAAGCGGAAATGTCGCCGCCGCCGCAGAAGAGCTTGCCCTCGCCGGTGAACAGGACGGCGCGCACCGACCGGTCCTCCGCCGCCTCGCGGCAGCGCGCCTCGAGCGATGCCGCGAGCGCCATGTCGATCGTGTTTCCGGCATCGGGCCGGTTGAGCCGGATGAGGGCCACGGCGCCATCGCGCGCGAGAATGACAGGATCATGCGCCACGACAGGCCTCCATTGCAGAGCGCGCGAGGCTCGCCAGACGCGGAAAGACTTCGGCACGCCGGGCCGCCTGCGCATTCGACGCCGTGCCGCGCAGGACGCGACCCCTGATCCCGTGAAAAATCACGGCCAGCCGGAAGAACTGGAACGCGATGTAGAAATCCCAGTTCGGAATGTCCGACCGTCCGGTCCGCGCACAGTAACGCTCGATATAGGCCGCCTCGCCCGGCAGACCGAGTGGAACCGGGTCGGCACCGCCGAGCCCCGCGACGATATCCGGCGGCATGCGATAGGCCATCGCGTGATAGGCGAAGTCGGCGAGCGGATGACCGAGCGTCGACAATTCCCAGTCCAGCACCGCGAGGATGCGTGGCTCGGTGGGATGAAAGATGAGATTGTCGCAGCGAAAGTCGCCATGGACGATGCGCGTTTCGTCATCCGTTGGAATGGCGGTCGGAAGCCATTCCACGAGCGCATCCATGTCGTCGTTCCGGCCCGCCAGATCGTCGCCGAGATATTGTTTCGAGAAGCGTGCAAACTGCCGGGCAAAGAAGTTGCCGGGCTTGCCGAAGTCGCCGAGCCCGACGGTTTCGGGTTCGATGCCGTGAAGCGCCGCGATGACGCGGTTCATCTCGTCATAATAGGCTGCGCGACCGGCGAGCGGCACGTCCGCGAAGCCCGCATCCCAGATTACGCGCCCCTCGACCATCTCCATCACATAGAAGTCGCTCCCGATGACCGAGGCGTCCTCGCAGACGCCGAGAATGCGCGCCACGGGAACCCCGCTTCCGGCAAGCGCGGCCTGAACGCGCGCCTCGCGCACGACATCATGCGCTCCCCTGAGGAGCTCGCCGGGCGGCTTGCGCCGCAACACATAGCGCGCTCCCGGCGTCGAGAGCCGGTAGGTCGGATTGGACTGGCCGCCATTGAACTGGGCGATGTCGAGTTCGCCGCGAAATCCTTCGATATTGGATGACAGCCAGCGCGCGAGCGCCGCCGCGTCGAGCGCCGTACGCACATCGCCCGCGCCCTTGTTGGCGGCCTCGATCTCCGCGGCACCAAGTGCTTCGTTCGGATCATCCGCCATGGGCGGCCTTCCAGTCGCGCTTGATCTTCTTCGCAAGACTCCATTTGTGGACCTCGGTCGGACCGTCGTAGATGCGGAAGGCGCGAACCTCGCGGAACACCTGCTCGACGATCGTCTTGTCGGTGACCCCTGTGCCGCCCATCACCTGGACACAGCGGTCGGCGATGCGCATCAGCGCCTCGGACACCGCGACCTTCGCCATCGAGCTCTCGGCAGTGCCGAGCGATCCGGCATCGAGCACGTTCGCGCACCAGTCGATCATCAGCTCGGCCTGCTTCAGGTCGATCATATTTTCGGCAAGCATGAAGCCCACCCCCTCATGATCGACCAGCGGCTTGCCGAACGCCATGCGGCGGTTCGCATAGTCGGTGGCGATTTCGTGCGCGCGCCGGCAGGCACCGAGCCAGCGCATGCAATGCGACAGCCGTGCGGGGCTCAGGCGGATCTGCGCGTAGCGGAATCCCTCGCCGGCATCGCCCAGCATCTGGTCGGCAGGAATGCGGAGGTTGTCGATCGTCACCTCGCAGTGTCCGCCGGGCATCGAGCTGTCGATCGTGTTCGGGATATGGTCGATCCGGATCGCCGGATCGGGAAGATCGACAAGGAACATGCAGGCGCCGCCGGCGCTGTCGGCCTCTTCCGAGCGCGCCATCACGATGCCGACACCGGCCCCATGCGCACCCGTGCTGAAACATTTACGCCCGTTCACGACCCAGTGATTGTCGTCGCGCCGGCAGGTGGTGATCATCATCGAGGGATCCGAGCCGGCGCCCTGCAATTCGGCGGGCTCGGTCATGAAGAAGCAGGAGCGCGCGCGTCCCTCGACGAGCGGCGCAAGGAAGCGCGCCCTGATCGCCTCGCTGCCGACGTGGCCGAGAAGATACATGTTGCCCTCGTCGGGGGCCGCCGTGTTGCAGGCGACGGGTCCCAGCGGCGAGAGCCCGGTCGCCGCCAGCACCACGGCGGTCTCGCGCTGGCTGAGATGGCTCCCGTCGGCAAGGATATGGGGGGTCAGCACCCCTGCGTCTCTCGCGCGCGCCTTGAGTTCGGCGACGAGTTCGTCGGTCGGGCCGCCGTGCGCATCGCGCCGGGGGTCCTTCTCATAGGGCAGGACGGTCGAGCGAACGAAGTCCTCGACCTCGCGCGCGATCGCGATCGCCCGCTCGGAGACGCCGGTTCCGGCGGCCGTCGATCCGTCCATCATCACTTCGGGGCCATGCGGATGGCGCCGTCGAGGCGGATGACTTCGCCGTTCAGCATCGGGTTGACGATGATGGCCTCGACCAGCTTCGCGAATTCGGCGGGCTGGCCGAGGCGGCTCGGGAACGGGACCTGTTTCCCGAGCGAGTCCTGCGCATCCTGCGGCAGCGTCGCGAGCAGCGGTGTCCAGAAGATGCCCGGCGCGATGGTGTTGATGCGGATGCCGTAGCGCGCGAGTTCGCGCGCGATGGGCAGCGCCATCGCGACAATTCCGCCCTTGGACGCGGCGTAGGCGGGCTGGCCGATCTGGCCGTCGAAAGCGGCGACGCTCGCGGTGTTGACGATGACGCCGCGCTCGCCATCGGTGCCGAGCGGGTCGGCGGCGGCAAGGCGCGCGGCGAACTTCGAGAGGACGTTGAAGCTGCCGATGAGGTTGATGCTGATGATCTTTGCGAAGTCGCCGAGCGGCAGCGCCCTGCCTTCGCGGTCGAGCACCTTGGCGGGCGGACCTATGCCGGCGCAATTGACGAGAATCCGGGCCTTGCCGTGAAGGCCCTCGGCCTCGCCGAGAGCGTCCTCGACGGCCAGTTCGTCGGCCACATCGACATTGACATAATGGCCGCCGACCGCACGCGCCTTGGCCTCGCCGAGTTCGGCGTTGAGATCGAAGATGGTCACCCTGGCGCCCTGCGCCGCGAGCAGGTCGACCGTCCCTGCGCCGAGCCCCGAGGCTCCGCCCGTGACGATTGCGGCCATTCTATCGATTTTCATATAGGTCTCCGGTTTCAGATGAGGGGCTTTGCCGGCGGCGCCGGCTCGAGAGGGTCAGAGGGCGCGCGCAATCACCATGCGCTGGATGTCGGAAGTGCCCTCGTAGATCTGGCAAACGCGCACATCGCGGTAGATTTTCGCGACGCCATATTCTTCGAGATAACCATAGCCGCCGAGCGTCTGGAGCGACCCCGACACCACGGCTTCCGCGGTTTCGGATGCCACCAGCTTGGCCATCGACGCCTGGCTGAGACAGGCTCCGCCCGTGTCCTTGACCGCCGCGGCATGAAGCACGAGCTGGCGCGCCGCCTCGAGCCGCGCCGCGAGGTCGGCGAGCCGGTGTCCGACGGCCTGATGCTCGATGATCGGCTTGCCGAAGCTCTTGCGTTCCTTCGCATAGCGGACGGCGATTTCGAGCGCAGCGTCCGCCATGCCGATGCACTGGGCCGCGATGCCGATACGCCCAGTCTCGAGGTTGGCGAGCGCGATCGCATATCCATCACCGGGCGCGCCGAGCATCTGCCCGTCGCCGAGACGCAGATCCTCGAAGCGAATGGCGCAGGTATCGGATGCCGCCTGGCCAAGCTTGTGCTCGACCTTGTCGACATGATAGCCGGGCGTGTCGGTCGGGACGAGGAACGCACTGATCCCCCGCTTGCCGGCATCGGCATCGGTGACCGCGAAGACGATCGCCAGCCTGGCGATCCGGCCATTCGAGATGAACTGCTTCGCGCCGTCCAGGCGCCAGCCGCCGTCGATGCGCGCCGCGCGGGTACGCAGCGCGGCGGCGTCCGACCCCGCGTCGGTCTCGGTCAGCGCGAAGGCACCCGTATAGCGGCCGGCGACGAGATCGGGGAGAAAGCGATCCTGCTGTTCCGGGTTCCCATAGTTGAGAAGCGCCGAGACGATCAGGCTGTTGTGGATCGACAGGATCGTCGAGAGCGCGCCATCGGCGGCAGCGATTTCGATCAGGGCGAGCGCATAGCTCACATAATCGACCGCGGCGCCCCCCTTCGCCTCGGGTGCCGTCATACCGAACAGGCCAAGTCCCGCCAGTTCGCCAAAAAGCTCGGGGGGATAGCTGCCGGCCGCCTCGAAAGAGACACTGGCCGGGGCAATGCGCTCACGCGCGAAATCGCGGATCGTGTCGCGAATGGCTGTCTGCTCGGGGGAAAGAATCATACCTCTCAGCCTTGTATTTACTTGTGAGTATAGTTCCTTCTAACTGGTTTTAACCGCCGCGCGCAAGAGGGTTCGCGGCAAAGCGCCGGAAGGCGCGCGATCTGGCTGCCGATCGCGGGAACGATATGTTTGAAGCTGCCGAAGGCGGCGTAACCGCCACCGCCGCCGGAAGCGGTCCGGCTGTCAGCCGACCGCGCAGGTGCGGGGATTCGCGCCGACGCGCGGCGCGATCGCTCCCGCTAGGCCACGCCGCCATGGATGGTGAGGATCGCCGCCGAGGTATAGGCCGAGCGCGGCGATGCGAGGAATAGCGCCGCATCGGCAACCTCGCGCGCCGAAGCGAAGCGCCCGAAGGGCATCGAGGCGGCGAGCTCGGGCCAGCGATCGGAGTCGCCGAGTTCGCGTTCGGCCTGGACGCGCAGCAGGCTCGTCAGACGTTCGGTGCTGACCGGCCCCGGGTTGACGCCGACCACGCGCACGCCGTCCTTCGGAGCCGATTTGCCGAGCGCGCGCGTGAACGCCATCAGCGCCGCATTGCCGCTCGCGCCGGCGATATAGTCTGGCGGCATCGTCTCGCCGGCGGCACCGATAATATTGACGATCACGCCGCCGCGTGCGGCAAGCTTCGGATAGAGCGCGCGCGCAAGCGAGATGAAGCCGAACACCTTGAGATCCCACGCCGCCCGCCAGCGCGCATCGTCCACCGCCTGCAGGCCTCCCGGTGGAATCGCACCGGCGTTGTTGAACAGGAGATCGAGGTCGCCGGCCGCTTCCGCAAGGCCGTCGATGCCTTCGGACGTGGAAAGATCGGCGGCATGGGTGCGGATTCTCGTGCCGTACCCGCGTAGCGGCTCGGCGGCGCGATCGAGATCGGCGGCGCTGCGCGCCACCATCATCACGTCGCAGCCTTCGGCCGCGAGTCCCCCCGCGATCGCGAGGCCGATGCCCTTCGAGGCCCCGGTCACGAGCGCCTGCTTGCCACCAAGCTCCAGATCCATTCACCGTCTCCTTTCAGCACCGCACCCTGTCCACAGCCTGGCTCAAGCCCAGCCCGCCGCCCGGCTCGCCTGCCCTATCCCCGGATTCATCCGGTTCGCGGGATCGAGCGCGCGGTAATGCGCGAGCATCTCGGGCGAAGCAGGATAGAGATGCCCGACATTATGCTCGGCGGGGTAGCGCGCGCCGCGCGCGTCGAGCAGTTTCCACATATGATGCTCGAGCGCGACCGGGTCGGTGCCCTTGCGCACGATATAGTCCTGATGAAAGACGTGGCACATGAAATGACCGTAATAGATGCGTGCGAGGAGCGGCTCGGCGACCTCTTCGGGCAGCGTCTCGAACCATTGCTCGTCGTCGCGCCGCAGCGCGATGTCGAGCGCGATGATGTCTTCCACCGAGGCAGGATGAATCGCGCGGTAGCGAACCGCCGCACCGGCGACGGCGAAACGGTGCAGGAAAGCCTTGTTCGCCTCCTCCGCCGTGCATTCGAACATGTCCCCCGCCGACCCCGGCATGATCCTGGCCAGCAGCTTGCGGGTGGGCTCGATGGCGTCGTCGGCGACCTTGAGGATGAGATGGTGTTCGAACCGGTCCCTGAACGCGCTCATGCGCGTCGGGAGATGCGGAGGGAATAACCGGCCCGCCGCCTGGAGCAGGCGATCCGACAGATTGGCGGGAAGGAAAGGCAAGCGCTTCGCCAACCCGTCGATGCGCGCCTTCCATGCGAACAGCGCCGGCAGACGGTGCGTTCCGAGCCGCTCGATCGCGAGCACCGTATCCTTGCCATAGGTCTCTGCAAGGACATAGGCACCGCGATGGATATATTCGGCCGATACCGGCAGCGGGCAGCCTTCCGACAAGAGGCGGCGGCGGATCCGCGTGAGGTCGGCGGGATCGTTGCTGCCGACATAGAAGGTCACCGTGTCGCGGTCGGCCGGGAACGTGTCGACGCGCACCGCGAGCGCCATCACCTTTCCGGCGCAACCCGATACTTCGTAGAGTCGCTCGGGGTCGGCATTGAAACGTGCCGGGCTGGGCTCGGCGATATCGCGGACGCGGCTTTCATAATCGGGAGCCGAGGCGGCGCGCCCCTCGTCTGCAATATCCTGTTCGCCGAACTGTCCCGCATCGAGCGCGCCGAGGATCGCCTCGGGGTCCTCGCCCAGACGGATGCCGAGATGATTGCAGAGTTCGGCCTCGCCCCTGTCGTTCACCCGGGCGTAGAGGGCGTATTCGGTATAGGCCGGACCGCGGCGAACGAGCGCTCCGCCCGAATTGTTGCAAACGCCGCCGATCACCGAAGCGCCGATGCACGAGGAACCGATCACCGAATGCGGCTCGCGCCCGATCGGCCGCAGCCGCTGCTCGA
>PHEM01000170.1 GCA_002842935.1 Alphaproteobacteria bacterium HGW-Alphaproteobacteria-13
GGGCGGCGGCGGCGAAGGCGGCGTGGCGGCAGGGGATACCGGCGGCGCGGCCGCGCGGGACGCCGGTGCGGGCGCGGATTCCGGCGGCGGCGCGCTCACGGCAGCAGCGGCGGCGCTCGCAGGCTCCTGAAACCAGCTATGGCGGCAATGGGCGCAGCGGACCGTGCGTCCGGCCGGACCGATTGCCGTATCGGGAACGACATAGCGCGTATGGCAGGACGGGCAGGCGAGGATCATCGCCTCTCTAAACACGCTGATTCGCGGCGTTGCAAGCACTGCGTGGCGCGATGCGTCCACTCGCCGCTTGTCCTTGCCGGACAAGCGTGCGACAGGCGGCGCATGGGCGGCGGAGGTCGACAGTCTTTCGGGCGGGAAGCGGCGCGCTTTGGCGCGCGCATCGGCGCGTTCGCGGCGTCATGATGGACGGCGGCGGCGGTCCCCGCCCCGGCGGCGCGATGGTCGAATTCGACGGCGTCGGCCTGCGCTATGGTCCCGACGCCGAAGTGCTGAGCGACATCAGCTTCAACCTTCAGCCCGGCAGCTTCTATTTCCTGACCGGCGCATCGGGCGCAGGCAAGACGTCGCTGCTGAAGATGCTCTATCTCGCGCAGCGGCCGAGCCGCGGCATCGTCCGCCTGTTCGGCGAGGATCTGGTCACGATGCCGCGCCACCGCCTGCCCGGCTTTCGCCGCCGCATCGGCGTCGTATTCCAGGATTTCCGCCTGATCCCGCATCTGTCGGCGCGCGACAATATCGCGCTGCCGCTGCGCATCGCGGGCGTGCGCGAAGAGGATCTGGCCGGGCCGGTGGCCGAGATGCTGAGCTGGATCGGCCTTTTCGAACGCGCGGAGGCGCGGCCCGCGACGCTGTCGGGCGGCGAACAGCAGCGCGTCGCCATCGCCCGCGCCGTGATCGCCCGCCCGCAACTGCTGGTCGCCGACGAACCGACCGGCAACGTCGATCCCGACATGGCGATGCGCCTGCTGGGGCTGTTCGAGGCGCTGAACCGGCTGGGCACCACGGTCGTCGTCGCGACGCACGACATCCACCTGATCAGCCGCATCGACAGCGCCCAGATGATGCGGCTGGAAAAGGGACGGATGGCCGATCCCACGGGCGCGCTACGCTATCCCCCGGCGAACAGGGTATAGCCTATGATCGTCCCCCGCGTCCCCGTTCAGCATCGCCGCCTGCTTCCCGACCACCGCCTGTCGGGACCGACGCCGTGGGTGATCGCGATATTGATGATGCTGACTCTGCTCGCCGCCGCCGCCGGAGTCGGGCTGGCCCGCTCCGCGAACGCGATCGGGCAGGCGATCGCGGGACGCGTCACCGTGCAGATCACCACCGCCAACCCCGTCGAGCGCGCGGAGCAGGCCGCCGCGCTGCGCCGCCGCGCCGCCGCGCAGCCCTTTGTCCGCTCGGCGCGCGCCGTCGAGCAGCAGGAATTGCGCGCCACGCTCGGCCAATGGTTCGGCAGCGCCGAGGGCGACGATCCCGTGCTGAAATCCCTGCCGCTGCCCGCGCTGATCGACGTGGATTTCATCGGGGCGGAGCGCGACGAGCATGTGCAGGCTCTGCGCGCGCTGGTCGCAGCGGAGGCGCCCGGTGCGCGCATCATCCCGCACGCCGAGTGGCTGGGACCCGTCGCGCGGCTGATCCGTTCGCTGGCCTGGGTCGCGGGGGCGCTGGTGCTGCTGATGGCGCTGGCGAGCGCGGCGGTGGTCATCATGACGGCGCGCGCCGCGCTGGGCACCCATTATGCGACGATCGAGATGCTGCACCTGATCGGCGCGACCGACCGCCAGATCACGCGCCTGTTCCAGCGCCGCATCGCCATCGACACCGCCTATGGCATCGCGCTCGGCACGCTGGTCGCCGCCGCCGTGCTGCTGCTGATCGGCTGGCAATGGTCGGGCGTGACGTCGGGTCTTGCGGCCACGGCGTCGCTGGGCGTTGCGGGCTGGGGACTCTTGCTGGCGCTGCCGCTATTGGCTATCGCGCTGGCAGCCCTGACGGCGCGTCAGACCCTGTTGGCCGCGCTCAAGAAGATTCTATGATAAAGCGCCTGATTTCCCTTCTCTTTCTGGCTTGGGTGCTGGGTTTCGCCTGGTTCGCGCTGCTGCCGCCGATGCCCGCCGGGAACCAGAAGACCGACGCGATCGTCGTGCTGACGGGCGGGCCGGGACGCATCGACCGCGCGCTCGAACGGCTGGAGGCGGGCGACGCCAGGCGCCTGCTGATCAGCGGCGTCGCGCGCGAAGTGAAGCCGCACGAACTGGCCGCCGAATATAAAAGGCCGAAAAGCCTGTTCGACTGCTGCGTCGCGCTGGGGTTCGAGGCGGAGGATACGCGCTCCAACGCCACCGAGGTCGCGAGTTGGGTTGCGCGGCGCAACTATAAGAGCATCCGGCTCGTCACGACCGACTGGCACATGCGGCGCGCCGAATATGAACTGGGCCGCGCCCTGGGCGACAAGACGGCGATCCTGCCCGACGCCGTGCGCAGCCAGCCCAATTTCGCGACGCTTTTCCGCGAATATCACAAATATCTGGCGGGGCTGGCCGGCGGCGTGCTGGGGCTGTGAGCGCCGTGCGTTACAGCATCGCGCTGGTCCGCTCGATCCTGTTCTGGATCGCCTTCGTCCTGATGAGCAGCATCTGTTCGATCGGCGCCGTCGTCGCCATGCCGATCTCGCACCATGCGACGCGCTGGTTCGTCCATGGCTGGGCGTGCTTTCACCGGCTGATCTGCCGCGTCCTGCTGGGCCACCGCATCCGCGTCGAAGGGGCGATGCCCGACGCGCCGGCGCTCTATGTCTTCAAGCATGAATCGGCGTTCGAGACGATCGAGCAGCCCCTGCTGTTCCGGTGGCCCGCCGTGTTTGCGAAGGAAGAGCTGTTCTCCATCCCCGTCTGGGGGCAGGCGGCGCGCTATTACGGCCTGATCCCCGTCGACCGCGACGGCGGCGGCAAGGCGATGCGCGCGATGCTGTCCGCCGCGAAAGACGCGCTGGCAAAGGGCCGTCCGCTGGTGCTGTTCGCCGAAGGGACGCGCGTTCCGCACGGACAGGCGCCGCGCCTGCGCGCGGGCTTCGCGGGCGTCTATCGCCTGCTGGGCATCCCCGTCATTCCCGTCGCGATCGACAGCGGCATCGCCTATCCGCCGCGCCGCTGGATCAAATGGTCAGGGACGATCACTTACAAGGTCGGCGAAACGATCCCGCCGGGCCTGCCGCGCGAAGAGGCGGAAGAGCGCGTGTGGCGCGCGATCAACGCGCTGAACCCACCGGAGGCGTTGGAGGCGAGCGAGACCCCCGCGCCCTGATCCCGTTCGCGTCGCTTTGAGCGCTGTGCGTTAAATCTGAACCACCCTCTCTTCCGTTCGTGCTGAGCTTGTCGAAGCACCGTCCTTCTTCTTACGGCGTCAAAAGAAAGAACAGCCCTTCGACAGGCTCAGGGCAAACGGTTCAGATTTAGCGCACGGTGCTCAATGCCGCCGCCCGAAATCGGGCGCGGGATCGTCCTGTCCTTCGGCGATGATCGAGCGGCGGATCGCGCGCGTGCGCGTGAACCAGTCCTCCAGCTTCGCGCCGTCGCCGCGGCGGATCGCCTGTTGCAGCACGGTCAGATCCTCGTTGAAGCGCTGAAGCGTCGCCAGCACGGCGTCCTTATTGGCCAGGAACACGTCGCGCCACATCACCGGGTCGCTGGCGGCGATGCGCGTGAAGTCGCGGAAGCCGCCCGCCGAATATTTGATGACTTCGCTTTCGGTCACTTCCTCCAGCTCGCTGGCGGTGCCGACGATCGTATAGGCGATCAGGTGCGGCAAGTGGCTCGTCACCGCCAGCACCATGTCGTGATGCGCGGCGTCCATCGTCTCGACCTTGGCGCCCAGCATCTGCCACAGGTCCGTGACGGCTGCGACGGCGTCGGCGGGCGCATCGGCGGCGGGGGTGACGATGCACCAGCGCCCGTCGAACAGGCTGGCGAAGCCCGCCGCCGGGCCGCTGTTCTCCGTCCCCGCGACGGGATGCGCGGGGATGACGGCATGATCGGGAAGCGCGGCGCGCAGCGCCTCGCCCACGCCCGCCTTCGACGATCCGACGTCGGAGATGATGGCATCGCCCTTCAGCCCCGGCGCGATCGCGCGAGCGGCGTCGGTCATGCGCCCGACCGGGACCGCCAATATCACGAGATCGGCCGCCGCGACCGCATCCGCCGCCTCGTCGGCGATCCGGTCGCAAAAGCCCAGCGCGCGCGCCTCCGCGCGCACGGTCTCGCTGGCGTCATGACCCGTCACGGCGATATGCGGCAGCCGTTCCTTGACGGCGCGCGCGACCGACGATCCGATCAGGCCCAGCCCGACGACCGCGACATGGCCGATGTCTCGCGCCATGCGAACTCAGCCTTCCAGCGCGGCGCGGATCGCCGCCGCCAGCCCGCGCGTTTCTTCTTCGGTGCCGATCGTCATCCGCAGCGCGTGCGGAAGCCCCTGTCCCGGTAGCCAGCGGACGATATAGCCCGCCTCCATCAGCCGCGCGTTCATCATCTCCGCCGTCACCTTGCCTTCGAACAGCACCAGCAGGAAGTTCGCCGCCGATGGCACGACGCGCAGGCCATGGTTGCCGAGGTTTTCGATCTCCGCCGCCAGCCAGGCGCGCCACTTGGCGTTGTGTTCGCGGCTGTTCGCGATGAAATCCACATCGCCGATCGCCGCGACCGCCGCCGCCTGCCCGCAGGTCGTGACGTTGAAGGGCGCGCGGATCTTGTGCAGCGCCTCGATCACTTCGCTCGACGCATAGCCCCAGCCGATGCGCTCGGCGGCAAGGCCATGGATTTTCGAGAAAGTGCGCGTGACGAACACATTGGGCGCGCTCTTCGCCAATTCCAGCCCGCCATCCTCCTGGTCGGGCGACAGATATTCGGCATAGGCCTGATCGAGCACGAACAGCACATCGGCGGGCAGCGCGGCGTGGAGGCGCGCGACTTCTTCGCGGCTCGCGAGCGTGCCGGTTGGATTGTTGGGATTGGCGAGGAAGACCACGCGCGTCCGTGTCGTGACGCAGGCCAGCAGCGCATCGACATCGGTCGCATAATCCTTGTCGGGGGCGACAACGGGCGTCGCGCCGACACGCCGCGCCGCGATCTCATAGACCGCAAAGCCATAGCGCACATAGACGACTTCGTCGCCCGGCCCGGCATAGGCGCTCGCGGCGAGGTGCAGCAGTTCGTCCGACCCGGTGCCATAGATGACGCGCGCCGGATCGAGACCGAAACGCGCCGCGATCGCCTGCCGCAGCGCCGCCGCGCCGGGATCGGGATAGCGCGCCAGATCGTCCGCCGCCGCGCGGAACGCCGCGCGCGCCTTGTCCCCCGTGCCGAGCGGATTTTCGTTCGCCGACAGCTTGACCAGCGGGCGGCCGTCCGCGCCCGCCGACTTGCCGGGAACATAGGGGGCGATGCCGCTGATCCACGGCTTTGGTTGCAGAAGAGAGGTCGCGTCGCTCATGTCGCGGCGTTTAGCGCCTGCGCCGCCCGAGTCCAGCACGTTGACAGCCCGCCGTGCGCCGCCTAGCGCGGCTGGAGTCATGGCCACGCCCCTGCCAACCGTTCCGCACAGCCGAATCACGCTCGACCGGCCGCTTGCCCTCGACAGCGGCACGCTGCTCGCGCGGCCGGACGTCGCGTTCGAATCCTATGGTCCGCTGAACGACGCGCGCGACAATGTGATCCTGATCTGCCACGCGCTGACGATGGACCAATATGTCGCCTCGACGCATCCGCTGACGGGCAAGCCGGGCTGGTGGGGCAAGGTGGTGCGGCCCGGCGGCGTGATCGACACCGATCGCTATCACGTCATCTGCGCCAATGTGATCGGCAGCTGCATGGGTTCCAGCGGCCCCGCGAGCATCGACCCCGGCACCGGCCGCCCCTATGCCATGGGTTTTCCCGTGGTGACGATCGGCGACATGGTGCGCGCGCAGGCGATGCTGCTGGACCAGCTCGGCATCGCGCGGCTTCATGCCGTCATCGGCGGGTCGATGGGCGGGATGCAGGCGCTGGCCTGGGCCGCCCATTATCCCGACCGGGTCGACCGCGCGCTGATCATCGCCTCGGCCGCGCGTCATTCGGCGCAGAATATCGCCTTCCACGAAGTCGGGCGGCAGGCGATCATGGCCGATCCCGACTGGCAGGGCGGCGATTATTACGCCAGCGGCCGCGTCCCCGTGAAAGGGCTGTCGGTCGCGCGCATGGCCGCGCACATCACCTATCTGTCCGAAGCCGGACTGACCGAGAAATTCGGCCGCCGGTTGCAGGACCGTGACGCCAAGACCTTCGGCTTCGACGCCGATTTCCAGATTGAATCCTATCTGCGCCATCAGGGGATCAGCTTCGTCGACCGCTTCGACGCCAATTCCTATCTCTATATCACGCGGGCGATGGACTATTTCGACTTGGCCGACCCGCATGGCGGGCGGCTGGCCGACGCCTTCCGTCAGTCGCCGGTGCGCTTTGGTCTCGTCAGCTTCGATTCGGACTGGCTCTATCCGACCGCCGAATCGCGGCGCATCGTCCAGGCGCTGCACGCGGCGGGCGCGCAGGCGAGCTTCGTCGAACTGTCGAGTCCGTTCGGCCATGACGCCTTCCTGCTCGATTCGCCCGAATTGTGGCGGCTGATGGCGGGCTTCATCGAGGCGGGCCGATGAGCGCGCCCGCCCTGCGCCCCGAACTTCGGCCGGATCTGGCGCTGATCGCCGCGCAGGTGCCCGCGGGCGCGCGCGTGCTCGACGTCGGCTGCGGCGACGGCACGCT
>PHEM01000171.1 GCA_002842935.1 Alphaproteobacteria bacterium HGW-Alphaproteobacteria-13
GCGGCGGCGACGCCTTCGACGCGGCGGTCGCCGCCGTGGGCTGGCATATCGCGCAGGCCCGCCGTATAGGTCCCGGCCTTGTCGCCGACGATCTTTTAAGGACATGATATGACGGACAGCGCGCTGATCGAGCGCATCGCCGCACGCGGCGACGGCGTGACCGGCGATGGCCGCCATGTCGCGGGCGGCGTGCCGGGCGACTGCGTCGGCGCCGATGGCGTACTGATCCCCGGTCCCAACCGCGCCGAGCCGCCGTGCCGCCATTTCGGCAAATGCGGCGGCTGCCAGTTGCAGCATGTCGCGGAGGGCGCCCTCGCTGATTTCGTGCGCAATCGCGTCGCGGGCGCGCTGGCGGCGCAGCAAGTAGAGGCGGGCGACATCCTTTCCGCACATCTGTCGCCGCCCGAAAGTCGCCGCCGCGCGGCGCTGACGGCCTTGCGCGCGGGCAAGCATGTCGCGCTGGGCTTCAACGCGGCGCAGAGCAACCAGATCGTCGACATGCGGCAATGCCCGCTGCTGCGTCCCGATCTGTTTGCGCTGATCGCGCCAGTTCGCGACCTGCTAGCCGCCATCGCGCCGCAGCGGCGGCCCGTGAAGGTCAAGCTGCAAGCGCTCGATCAGGGCGCGGAAGTCGTGCTGGAGGGCGTGCGCGCCGAAGGATTGGACGCCGCCATGGCGCTTCAGGATTTCGCGGGCGCCCACGCCCTGGCGCGGCTGGCGATCGACCAGGGCGACGGGCTGGAGACGATCTGGCAGCCGGAGCCGCCGACCGTGCATTTCGGCGCGATCGCCGTGGAGGTGCCGCCCTTCGCCTTCTTGCAGGCGACGGCGGCGGGGCAGGCGGCGCTGGTCGATGCCGTGACGCATGCGATCGGCGAGGCGAAGGCCGTCGCCGACCTGTTCGCGGGTGTCGGCACCTTCGCGCTGTCGGTGCAGGAAGGCCGCAAAATCTATGCCGCCGAGGGCGCGCGCGACGCCATCGCCGCGCTGACCGGCGCCGCGAACCGCGCCCGCGCGCTCGTCGCGACGGAGCATCGCGACCTGTTCCGGCGGCCGCTGATCCCGGCCGAGCTGGACCGTTTCGGCGCCGTCATCCTCGACCCGCCGCGCGCGGGGGCGGAGGAGCAGGTCGGGCAGCTCGCCCAGTCGGCGGTGCCCGCCATCGCCTATGTCAGCTGCAATCCGGCGAGCTTCGCCCGCGATGCCCGGACGCTTGTCGCGGGCGGCTATCGTCTCGACTGGGTGCGGCCGGTGGGCCAGTTCCGCTGGTCCACCCATGTGGAGCTGGCGGCGCGCTTCAGCCGATGATCAGCCCAGCGTCGCGATGACCGCGAGCAGCGACAGCGCGAACAGGCAGAGCGTCGACAGCAGGAAGATGGTGAAGCGGACCGGAATGCGGTTCACCGTCGCTTGCCACAGACTGTGGACGATCCGCAGCACGACATAGGCCCAGGCGAGCGTGCGCGTCAGGTCCGTATTGCCGCCCGACAGGTGCAGGAAGACGATGACGGCATAGAAGAGCGTCGGCTGTTCCAGCAGATGTGTATAATTATGCGATTTCCAGTTGGTGTCCGGCGGCAATACGCCTTCCAGATCGACGCCGCGCCCGCCGGGCGGCGCGGTCCGCACGTCGATGCCCGCCTTGGCCATGTCGCGAAAGCGCGTGACGGCGACCCACATCAGAACGATCAGCGTCCATAGCGCCAGCACCGCTCCGGGTGCGAGGAGACTGTTCGACATCGGCCTTCTCCCTCTTGTGTCCGCCTGCGAGGCAAGGGCGGACTATCCTGCGTTCAATCGTTCTGCTTCCCCGCGACCTCCGCGCGGATGGCGGGACCGTCGCCGTCGAGGCGCGGTGCGAAGCCGGGCTGCGGGTCCGGCGCGGCGCCATAGCGCACTGGCGGGCGCATCTCGTGGAAGGCGCCGACCTCGGGATGCTCGCGGCGGCGGAAGAAGCCCACGGCATTGAGATGCGGGTCGTCCTTGACGTCTTCGAGGTCGCGCACCGCCATCGCCGGAATATCGTTGGCGGCGAAAATCTCCAGCCATTCGGCGCTGGTGCGGGCCGGAGTCCGGCGCGCGATCTCCGCATAGATCACTGGCATGGGGTCGCCCTTCGCCTTCGCCGCCTGATATTCGGGCGAGGCGAACAGGTCCCCGTTGCCCAGCAGCGTCAGCAGGCGCGCCGTCGACGCGGGCGTATAGGGGACGATCGCAAGATAGCCGTCGGCAGTGGGAAAGGGCTGGCGCGCGGGTTCGATCTGGCGCGGATAGCCCGCCGGGCCGATCGGAGGATCGAGCGTCGCGTCGCGCAGATGCTCCGTCAGCATGAAGGCGGCGAAACATTCGAACATCGGCACTTCGACGGCCTGTCCCTCGCCGGTGCGAAGCTTGTGGACCAGCGCGGCCAGGATCGCCTGCGCGCCGAACTGGCCCGCGACCTTGTCGGCGATCAGCGACGGGAAATAGCGCGGGCGCGGATCGCCGTCGACGCGCGGCAGCAGTGTGGTGGTGCCCGTCACGGCCTGGATCACATCGTCATAGGCCTGAAGATCGGCATAGGGACCATCCTGCCCGAATCCGGTGCCGTGGACATAGATGATGTCGGGCTTGATCGCCTTGCACGCCGCATAATCGAAGCCGAGCCGCGCGATCGCCTTGCCGCGCACATTGTGGAAAAAGACGTCGGCGCTCGCGACCAGCTCGCGCATCACGGCGGCGTCCTCTTCCTTCTTGAGGTCCAGCGCGATCGAGCGCTTGCCGCGATTCACCGTCAGGTGACAGGAACCCATCGTCGGATCGGGGACGCCGCTGCCCAGATAGCGCGATACGTCGCCGATGCCGGGGGCCTCGACCTTGATGATCTCCGCGCCCAGATCGGCGAGCATCTGCGTCGCATAGGGACCGAAGATCACGGTCGTCAGATCGACGATGCGGATGCCCTCCAGCATGGTCATGCGGTTTCCGTCTCCTCCTGCGCCGGCATTTGCGAGTGTTGCCATGCGGAGTGGCGGACGCAACAAAAATCGCGCCGGTCAGGCTTGCCCCAGCAGTGCGAGAAAGTCGTCGGCCCAGCCCATGACGTCGGCGTCGCGGACGACGGCGTTCAGCCTTTCCCAGCGCGCCTTGCGCTCGGTGAGCGGCATTTCCATCGCCGTCCAGACCGCGCGCGCGACTTCGCCGCCGTCATGCGGATTGACGAGCAGCGCGTCGGTCAATTGCTCTGCCGCGCCCGCGAAGCGCGACAGGATCAGCACACCGGGATCGTCGGGGTCCTGCGCCGCGACATATTCCTTGGCGACCAGATTCATCCCGTCGCGAAGCGGCGTGACCAGCCCGATCTTGGACGCGCGATAGAATCCGAACAGCTCCGCGCGTGCGAAACCGCGGTTGACATAGCGGATGGGGACGAGGTCGACGTCCGAATGCGCGCCGTTGAACTGTCCCGTCTTTTGCTCCAGCGTCGCGCGGATCTGCTGATAGGACAGCACATCCTCGCGCGAGGGCGGGGCGATCTGCACGAACAGCAGGCGGTTGACCATGTCGTCATGGCTGGTGAACAGCCGTTCGAGCGCGTCGATCCGTTCCGGCAGCCCCTTGCTGTAATCGAGTCGGTCGACGCCGATCGCGATGGTGCGCGCCCGCGCGCTGCCCTTCAGCCGCTCGAAGGAGCGCCGTGCGACCTCCGTCTCGCCCAGCGTCATGAACGCGCCATGGTCGATGCCGATCGGAAAGGCGCGGGCGATCACGCTGTCGCCGTCGATGCGGACAAGACCGCTGTCCTCGTCCACTTCCGCGCCCATCTCCTTGCGGCAGTAGTGAAGGAAGCTCTCCAGCCATTCGCGCGACTGAAAGCCGATCACGTCATAGCGCAGCATCGCGCGCACCAGCCGCTCGTGATAGGGCAGCGAGACGAGCAGGCGCGTCGGCGGCCAGGGGATGTGGAGGAACAGGCCGATGCGGTTCTTCACGCCATGCGCGCGCAGCCGCTCGCCCAGCGGCAGGAAATGATAATCCTGCACCCAGACGATGTCGTCCTCTTCGATCAGCGGGAAGAGGCTGTTCGCGAACTGCTCGTTGACGCGCTCATAGCCGCGGCCGAACTCATTTTCATATTCGGCAAGGTCGATGCGGTAATGGAACAGCGGCCACAGCGTCCGGTTCGCATAGCCGTTGTAATATTCCTCGACGTCCTGCGGCTCGAGGTCGATCGTCGCGGTGGTGAAGCCGTCCGCGCGCTCCATGGTGAGCTGGCCCGTGAAACTCTCCACTTCGTCGCCCGACCAGCCGAACCAGATGCCGCCGCGCCGGTGCAGCGCGGCGCTCATCGCGACGGCGAGACCGCCCTGCGCGCCCGCCGCGCCGCGGCCCTTGGCGACCGACACGCGGTTCGAGACGACGATCAGCCGGCTCATCGCACCGTATCCCAACCGCGCGAGAGCAGCCCCGCGCAATGGATGATGCCGACCAGCGAATAAGTCTGCGGGAAATTGCCCCACAATTCGCCGCTCTCGAAATCCAGATCTTCCGACAACAGGCCCGATGGCGTGCGGTGCGCGAGCATCTTTTCGAACAGGTCCCGCGCCTCTTCGCCGCGCCCGCACAAGTGCAGTGCCTCGATCAGCCAGAAGGTGCAGACGTTGAAGGCCGTCTCGGGCAGCCCGAAATCATCCTCGGCGTCATAGCGCAGCATATGCTCGCCGCGCCGTAGCGCGCGCTCGATGGCCGTGAAGGTCGCCTGAAAGCGCGGATTGTCGACGCGGATATAGCGCAGCTCGACCATTTGCAGCAGGCTGGCGTCGAGATGGGCATGGCCGAAGGCGGCGCCATAATGACCCGCTTCCTCATTCCATGCCTCGCGCTCGATCGTCTCGCGGATGTGCGCGGCGCGTCCGTTCCAAAAGGCTTCGCGGTCGGGCCGCCCGATGCGCGCGGCGACATTGGCGAGCCTGTCGCACGCCGCCCAGCTCATCACCGCCGAATAGGTATGGACAAGCTGGCGCGTGCGGAACTCCCACAGGCCCGCATCGGGCTGATCGTGCATCGCCCAGGCGACTTCGCCGACGCTTTCAAGGCTTTCGAAGTCGCGCTCGTCGGCCAGGCGGAACAGGCGCTGGTCGAAAAAACCCTGGGCCGTCGGCAGCACGATCTGGCCATAGGCGTCATGCTGCACCTGCTTGTAGGCGGCGTTGCCGATGCGGACCGGACCCATGCCGCGATAGCCCGCGAGATGTTCCGCGATGCCCTCGTCCAGTTCGGCGACGCCCATCACCGAATAGAGCGGCTGAATCTGCCCGCCCGCCGCGCGGTCGACGATGTTGCGCAGATAGGCGAGATATTTTTCGAGCACGTCGAGCGCGCCGAGCCGGTTCAGCGCCTGCACGGTGTAATAGGCGTCGCGGATCCAGCAATAGCGATAATCCCAGTTGCGTTCGCTGTTGGGCGCCTCCGGGATCGACGTGGTGAGCGCGGCGACGATCGCCCCCGTCTCTTCATGCTGGCACAGCTTCAGCGTGATCGCGGCGCGGATCACGGCGTCCTGCCAGTCCATCGGCGTCGCCAGCCCGCGCACCCAGCTACGCCAATAGCGCTCGGTCGCTTCCTCCATGGCGCGGACCGACTGGGCGACATTGCCCATGAAGGCCTCGTCGGGACCGAGGAAGAAATGCAACTCCTCCTCGACGCGGAAATCTAGTCCCTCCATCACATAGCCGACGGGCGCGTCGGTGGTGAGGCGCAGCGGCTGGCTGCCGATCAGATAGCGGACATGATTGGTGCCGCGCGTCCGCTCCGCGTGCGCGGCGCCATGGCCGCGCATCGGCGTCAGCGTCATGCGGAGGCGCGGATTGCCCGCGACGGGGCGGACGATGCGCGCATAGGCGACGGGCCGGTACATGCGGCCCGACCCTTCAAAGCGCGGACAGAAATCGATGACGTCAACGGCGCTGCCGTCTGCCGCCTCCAGCCGCGTGACGAGGATCGGGCTGTTGCGGCGATAGCGCGGCACGGCGCGCACTTGCCCCACCAGGGCGAAGCGCCACACGCCCGCGTCGCCGTTCGCGCCGTTCATCAGCGCGCAGAAGACGGGATCGCCGTCAACGCGCGGCACGCAGCCCCAGACGAAACCCGCGCGCTCGTCGACGAGCGCGCTGACCTGGCAATTGCCGATCGGCCACAGCGAAAGGCTGCTCAGAGCTTCAGCCACCGATGCACCTCGTCGGGTCCGGCAAGACGATAATGGGCGGCGGTGCGGCGCGGCGCGCCGACCAATATGCCATGCCCGCCCGCGGCGGCGGCGGCGGCGAAGCCGTCCTCGTCGGTCACATCGTCGCCGACGAACAGCGGCGCCGCCCCGGCAAAGGGCGCCTCGGCCATCAGCCGCGCGACGGCTTCGCCCTTGTTCGCGCCCGCCGGGCCGAGTTCGACGACCATCTTGCCTCGCCGCGCGGCAAGGCCCTCGCGGGCTGCAAGCTCTTCCATGACAGTCAAGACGGCTGGGGCGGCATCGGGTTCCTGCCGATAGTGAATTGCGATGCCGTGCGGTTTGGTCTCGATCAGCAGGCCGGGCCACTGCTCCGTCAGCGCGGCGATCGCGGCGGCCGCCTGTCCGGAGAGCGGACGGGGCGGCGGAGCGGAGCCGCCGAACTCGACGCCGTGCGAACCGACGGTCATGATCGCGACATCGCCGATATGACCGTTGATATCGGCGCGCGCGCGTCCC
>PHEM01000172.1 GCA_002842935.1 Alphaproteobacteria bacterium HGW-Alphaproteobacteria-13
CGACCGCCCCGCCGATCACCAGCGCACCGAAGGCAAGCCGGACGATATCCTCACCCACACCCATGAACTGGAGACCCATGAAGGTAAACAGGATGATCGCGGCCCATCTGACGATGGTGGCGGCTAGCGAGGATTCACCGGCTCCTCCAATCAGCCGCTCCAGGAGGCGCGCAATCAGGAAACCGACGATGATGACGACGGCGCCAAAGACAACGCGTCCCCCAAGCTCGAGCACGCGATCGAGGATCGCGGTGAGTTCAGGGAAGCCAAGCAGGCGCGTGGCGGCGATCGCGAAGAAGAGAATAATCGCGACTTGCGCGATCCGGGCGACAACCCCCGACACGGTCGTGCCTTCCGGCAGGATGCCCGTCGCACCGACCGCGCGGTCCGCGCCCAGACCGGGCAGGATTTCGGCCAGGATCTGCACGACGAACCGCGAAACGAGATAGCCGACGCCCAGCAGCAGTGCGGCGCCGATAATCCTTGGGATTGCGGCCAGGATCAGGCGAAGCATGTCGCTAGCCGGGGCCGATACGCTGGCGAGATCGAGTGCATCGAGCGCAAGGATCGCAACGGGAATGATGATCAGGACATAGACGATCACACCGATGGTCTTGCTGATCTGGGAATTGCCGGTCAGCGCCTCGGCCCCGCCCCGGTTGACCCATTTATCGAAGGAGACGGTCTGCAAGGTGGTCACTACGATGTCGCGGACGATCCGGGCCACCATCGCGCCGATGAAGAAGATCAGGCCAGCGCCGATCAGCTTCGGAATGAACGCCATGATGCTGTTGAGCAAGGTCTGCACGGGTGTCATCACGCCGCACAGATCGAACACTTGCAGGATTGCGAGCAGGCCGAAGAGCCAGATCAGCAGCGAGACAATCTTGCCAAGGGAACTGCCAAAGGATTCACCAGTGGAAGTGCTTCGTCGGAAAAGTTCAACGGTATCGATCAGCTTCGCAAATGCCCATTTGGCGGCCTTCGCGAGTATCCAGGTGACTACCAGGATAAGCAGCGCAATGGCCACTTTCTCCAGGATAGCTAGTGCGAGATTTTGATCGAACACGTAGTTTCCGACATGCAACTGTCTTCTCCCCTTGTTGAAACCAGGGGGAGCCTATCACAGGCGTCGCGGATTGTGAATTTTAACGAGCTGTTGAGTTTGGAAGTGAGCAACCCGCCAGACGCGGTGAGACTCCCGGAGCGCGCAATCGCCGTTAGCGAGGCGCGTCTTCCACGGGTGCCGTCAGGAGGCTGAAATTTTGCCCCGCTGCTGGAGCAGATGTCGGACGCACACCTTGCTGCCTCAGCAATTCCGCTATGTTCAACGCGCGTCGAGCCGACAGTGGCGGGCTGCTGTTCGCGACATCGTCCACAGGCAGGCCGGGAACGGCAAGCGCCGGAATATTCCATCGCTTCGCCGACCAGGCCGACAGGACCACGGCTTGGCGGGCGGCGCTGTCGAGGCTGTCGGCGCCATTAGCGAACCGTATCTCGGGCAGTGGCAAAAGCGGTGGCAGAATGGCGATTTGCCAGCCTTCTGCATCACCTGCGATACGTTGTTCCAGCGCATGGTAGGTTGCCAGAGTGGCGCCGGGCAGTACCGCTGCCGTAGCGGTCGCGCGCTGATGCTCGCGATCGAGCGTGACGTCTTCGGGAGAAACTCCGGCCGCAAACGCCACCATGCGGCCGATCGCGTTTTCCGTTCGCGTGACGGCCGCAGCCGCTTCGTTGGCCTGTCGCAATTCTGCGCGCTGCACATCAAGGGCACCCGCTCCGGGATCGAGCAGAACCTGATCGACCTGCAGATTGACCGGCCGTTGCATTCGCTCGGTCAGAGCTGCCTCCAAGGCGCCATTGTTCTTGGCCATGGACCGGGGCGCGATGACCACGGATCGAACCATAATCGGGCTCCGGTCGAAATCGATGTCGAGTTGCGTCACCCGCGCATTGGCGCCGAAGCGATCGGAAAGGAAGGAACGGATCTGGTTGGTCGTCACGGCTTCTCTGGCAATATGGCTCAGCGAAATGCCGAGCGGCACCGCCATCACGATGAAGGCAAGCAACAATAGCCAGGTCTGTGTCCAGCTTTGCTGGCTCGAAAGAAAATGACCGAAGCCATAGAGGCGGGCCATGATCGTAGCGGCGAGCGCGATGGTGACGAAGTTGGTGACGAATAGCGCCAGTGCGCCGCCAAGCACGGCCATGTTCCAGGTCGCCAGGCCATAACCGACCACGGCAAGCGGCGGCATCAGGGCGGTCGCGATCGCCACGCCCACGATTGTCTCGCCCCGCCCACGGATGATCGCGAAGGTGCCTGCGAGAGCGGAAAAGAGAGCGACCAGGAGGTCAAACAGGTTCGGCCGCGTTCGGGCGAGAATTTCTACGGTCGGCGCCTTGAGCGGCGAGGCCAGAACGATCAGGGCGGTAAATAGGATCGCCACGGCTGCGCCTATCGCAAGCGCGATGAGCGAGCGCCGCGTCTCGGCGAAATCGAACAACGCCAGGCTGAAACCCAATCCGAGAATGGGGCTCATCAACGGCGAGATCAGCATCGCGCCGATTACCACCGCTGGCGAGGACAGCAGCAATCCCAGCACCGCGATGCCGGCGGACATCATAGTCATGAAGGCATAGCGCGGGGACCAGCCGCTATCTTCTACGACTTGCGCGACGACTTTTTCGTGGTCGATTGTCCCGACCACCGAGAGCCGCCACCAGCGATAAAGAGGTATGCGATCCCAGCGCTTGTCCGAAAAGGGATGATCAGATGCAGGAGTGAAATGTGAACTCACAGATGGCTTGTTTCTTCTGACCGCTTGAGGAGCATGCCTTCTAGGCTGCGGCGTTCCAGACTAAAAGCGTCAAAAGCATGATGAAGGGAACAACAGCTGTTTGACGGCGCCCTACTCAAACCTGCCGCCTCTTGTCTGCGGTCACGCCCATTTTCGCCTGCTTCATGTCAGCGATCATCGGCGCGTCGATGCAGGGCGCGTCGGCCTTCACGCGGATGCAAACGAACCGATAATAGCGCGATGGCGAGCGTCGATACCAGGAGGCTACGCCAGGTTACGCTTTTGTGCCTCGATGGCGACTTCCGCCCGCGATGACACGTCGAGCTTGCGATATATGGATTTCAGGTGATCCCGTACCGTGTGGGCGCTGATCTCCAGATGATCGGCGGCTTCCCGCGCACGCAGCCCGCGGCCGACAAGTGACAGCACTTCCCGCTCACGCGCGGTTAGCGGGTCTTCGTCCAGATCATGCACCGGGCGGAAATGAGACAGCATCATCCGGGCAATGGCAGGTGATAATGACGGCTCGCCGGCCATCAGTCGTTCGATACGAAAATGCAGCAATTCGGGTTCGGCATCCTTTATGAGATAGCCGTCCGCGCCAGCCGCCAGCGTCGCTTCCACGCTGGCGCGATCGTCCATCACGGTGACCGCCGCGACCAGTATGTCAGGGTCCTTCTTCAGATTACGGATGATATCCCAACCCCGCCCATCCGGCAGGTGCAGGTCGACGAAGGCGAAATCGAACTTGTGGTTGAGAAGGACCATCGTTTCGGTGAACGACGAGGTTTCAACCAAGCCGCCGCCGCTCTCCCCTCGTTTCGCAAGCACGGAGAGGATCGCGTCGACCAGCAGGCGCCGCGCCGGTCCCAGATCGTCAACCACAAGAATACGAGGAGTCATGCCGCCCATCTTCGCGCCAGCGGCAGGTTGAAGCTGACACGGAACCCGGTCCCGGCCCTACCGCTATAGTCGAAATATCCCTGAACGGCGGCAAGCCTCGCACTCATGTTCCTTATGCCGTTGCCTTGGCGCATCGTGCCGTTGAAGCGCTGCCCATCATCATCGGAAACGACATAGATACGGCCTTCGTCAACCTTCACCTGCACGGACAATCGGGTGCCTCCCGAATGCTTTATAGCGTTGGTGACAATCTCGCGCAGCACGGAAGTCAGAGTCTTACGCTCCGCCGGTTCGAGCCAGCCTGGAGCATCGGAGATCGGCCAATACAGGGTCATTCCCGACGCTTCTAGCCTTTCGGCTGCTTCGGCCCGGCTGTCGGCAAGGACGTCTGCCAGTTTCGCGCGGTCGCCTTCTTCCGCCGAAACGATGCTCCGCACCTCCGCGAGCGAAGAGCGCAGCACCGCCTTCAGTTCGTTGGCATCGTCGAGGGTCAGGCCGGAGACCAGCCGCGCGGAGAGATCGTCGTGCAGATCGCGTGAAATCCGGCTCCGCTCGCTCTTGACGCCCTGCTTGAATGCGTCCTGCTCCTGTTTGAGACTGGATGCAAGGGCAACCAGCCGTTCGGACAATTGCTGGTCGCGTGTCTGGAACAGGCGCGTTCCGTTGGCCTTGTAGCGCACCAATACGGGAGGACACCCCATGGCCGGAGGAATGTATAGCCCGATGCCGTCCTCGACGATCATCACCTTGTCATGATCGACGCCCCGCTCGCGCATGATCTGGAGCGGTGAAAATGCCCGGGTGAAGAGGCTCTCCCATTGGCGGCATCGTTCGTCCTCATTGTCGATCAGGGCTATGTGCGCGACGCCTTCAAGCAGATATTCTACCGACACGTCCCCCATCAGCCAGCGCTGCATGAAGCCGCGCCAGGGCAGATAGAAGAACGGCAGGAGCAGCAGGAAGGTCAGAACCGTCGCGCTGCCGATCGACCCCAGAAGGGAAATCAGCAGGACATCCACCAGGATCAGCAGAAAGCCGAAGGAAACGGCGCGCAGCATGGTGATCGACCATTGCTCTGTCTGGAACAAGGCATTGCGCCGCAGGCCGAAGGCGACACCGAGATGGACGATCAGGAAGAAGGCGAACGCGTAGCTCTGGTCGATCAGCGGCTCCGCGCCCAGCACCACGGGCAGAACGGCCATGCTGATGAATAGGCCGGCGCCGATCAGGGTGGACAAGCCGACCCAGCGTATCGCCGCCCGCTGGAGCGGACTCTTGCGGGATCGAAAAAACTGGACGAGCACCAGCAGCAGGATCAACAGCATTTGAACGGCTGTCGCCAGTGGCGTTTCAAGGGGAGGCGCGCCCAGCCTGTCGAAAAGGCCCAGCAGGAACCAGCCCGCGAAGACCAGCGCAACCGCCGCCAGCACGCGATTGTTCGCAACGCGTACCGGATAGACGAGAAACAGGCAGATCATCGCCGCGCCATAAGTCATCGCACCAAAGCCGTTCATGTTGGCTAGCGGCACAAAAAGCGATGCAGGCAACGCGAGCCAGCGCGTACTGTAGATCGCCGCCGCCGATGCGGCGATGCCCAATCCGATACCCGTAATGCCAAACAGCCGGTTAGCCAGCGCGCGCGGCCGCACGGCCCATATCCATGCGGAAATCGTGAAGACGGTAAAGCCGACGCCAAGCTGCATCCAGAATTCAAAGGGCAGTCGATACGCAACGGCTAAATGCACCGGCGCCTCCTCACTGCCCCGCGCAATATGCGGCGCAACGCCTTGCCCTTGTCCATCGCCAGCAAGCCACCGGATAAAATCGTCCTGCCTTGCGAAGAAGTGCTTCTGCTCTGGGTAGCTGTCTATATTGTCCGGTTCCGGCGCCAGGTCCGCCGCCTCGATCTCTATCGCGGGGCCTGCCCCGCCATTGAAGACAAGCCGTTCGCCTCCTTCCAGATGCGGGGCGAAACGCGGCTGCGCCATTGCGATGACGATCATCAACGCGGCGAAAGCAAGACCGATGGCAATCGCGGCGGAAAGGCGCCCCCCCGGCATGGTCCAAAAGCGGTTCCGTTCGAAATCCGGCATCAGCCACCCTTAGAGGCGCGAAAGGGATGGTGAAACGAGTTTCACCACCAAGTCTGGTCGCCAACGCTACCTATACTTTCAAATGCTGCCACCCCATCCCCCATACGCGGGATGGTGGCTTATGCCCCGGCCACCTATTCAATCCCCTTCTGACAGAATTGTGATGGGGGGAACGTTGCGCGTGCTCAAGAGGATATTGATGCTATCCGCCGGTCTTGCAGCCGTTCTGGCGAGTCCGGCGCAGGCGGAAGTCGATCCGCTGGTCAGGCAGGCGCTCGATCTGCACTCGAACGGCCGCGCGGGCGAGGCCTACGGGCTGCTTGCACTCCAAGAGGATGCGCGTAGCGCCGACCCTGACTATAACTACATCCTCGGCCTGGCGGCTGCGGATTCGGGCCGCGCGGCTGAAGCGATCCTGGCGTTCCAGCGAGTGCTGGCCGTGCAGCCGGATCATGCGCAGGCACGCGCCGAACTCGCCCGCGTCTATGCCATGGCCGGCGACATAGACACGGCGCGCGAACAGTTCGACACGGTGGTCAGCGATCCCAGCCTGCCGGACCCGGTACGCCAGCGGTTCGACCGTATCGTGCGCGACTATGACCGGCAGATCGCCGGCGGCGGCAGCTCGGTCAGCGGGTTCGTCGATGTTTCTGGGGGCTACGACAGCAACATCAACGGAGCTACCGATGCGGACGCGATCGTCATTCCGCTATTCGCGGGCTTCGGCCCCGGAACGCTGGGACCGGCGGCACGCGAGCAGGATAAGGGCTTCTATGAGGTCCAGGCTGGCGTTTCCGGTGTCACGGCTGTGTCACGCCAGACCCGGCTGTTCGCATCCCTGCTCGGCAACTGGCGCGACAATATCGACAGCCGCGCCTTCGACCAGGCCGCGATCACCGGCACGGC
>PHEM01000173.1 GCA_002842935.1 Alphaproteobacteria bacterium HGW-Alphaproteobacteria-13
TGACAGCGGCCCGACAATCTGGCAAGGCGCACGCCGATTTGATGGCCGCACCGATCGGGGGCGGCTTTTCCTTCCGAAATTAACATCCTTATATCAAGGGATTACGAGGCTATATGATAAAGGCTGAATGGGGCACCAAGCGGAGCTGCCCGAAATGCGCCACGCGATTCTATGACCTGACCAAGGATGATCCGGTCACGTGCATCAACTGCGGCTATGCCTGGATTCCGGAATCGGTGCTGAAATCGAAGCAGCCGATGCCGTTCGAGGAAGCCGAGAAGCCCGGCAAGGTCGTCAAGGAAGAGACGGCGGACGACGATCTGGATCTGGACGTCGATGTCGACGAGGACAGCGATTCGCCCGACAATGACGTCGATCTGGGCGGCGACGACGATCTGGGCGTCGCGACCGGCGACGACGAGGACGACGAGAGCTGAATTTTTCCGGCAGGGGGACCAAAAAAGCGTCGTCCGATGCATTTGGCCCCTTGCATATAAGGCGCGCGCTGGTAAAGGCGGCGTCCCGATCGCATCACCCAGAGCGATCCTGCAAAATGGCACGGGGCCTTAGCTCAGCTGGGAGAGCGCTACAATGGCATTGTAGAGGTCAGCGGTTCGATCCCGCTAGGCTCCACCATTTTTCGATTTGCCGGTCATATCGATGTTTCAGCGCTTCGCGGTGCCGGAACCCATCAGCGAGAGGAGATAGGCGCCCCCCACGCGCCCGCCGCGCGGGGGCAGCATGTCGAATTGCCGCATCATCTCCGCAAGTTCATATTGCGCCATATAGTCCGACAAAAGACCGTCCCGGAATCCCAGAAAGATGTCGCAGCCATAGGTGACGGCCTTCTTGTCGCTGCCCGATGCGGGCGGCGCGGAGGCGGTCTGTTCGAACAGATAGAGCGCGCGGCCCGCATCGAGAGCGCTGAAAAGCTGCACTTCCCGGAAACGCACATCGGGCATCACCGCCCAGATTCTGTCGGTATAGGCACGCATGGCCGCGTGACCGTGGATGATCTCCGGCCAGAACACCGTGTCGTTCCACCGGATGTCAGGGTGAATCAAGGCCAATACCTGCCCGGTATCGTGCGAGTTCCATGCCGCTTCCCAGCGGTTCCCGAAATCGCGGACGAATTCCGCGGTGACGGCTTCGCCGACCGGGCGTTCATAGACGATGTGCGTCGTGCCGCGGGCGGTGCTGGCGGCCATGGCGTTCGAGGACATACCTATTTTCTCCCTGTGAATGCGACGTGCCGGAGCGGGCGGACGGCAAGCCTCTCTTCCGCTTCGCCACAATGGCGCTTGAAGATGCCGTGCGGCGATGCTAGTAGTTACCTACTAGTTGGTAACATTTGGACTTCCCTAAGTCAACGTTTTTGTCGTCGCGACGCGCCTCGTGGCATTGCCGCAAGGCGAGGCGTCCCTGGGAATAGAGTGTCCGCCTTCGCCGCAGGGAAACAGGGAGATTAGCGACAATGCCGGTTGCCGGGAATATCGCGCCTCGCAAGCGCCGCGCCATCAGCCGTTCCGACATTGTCCTCGTCTCCTCGACGATGTTCCAGGAGCGCGGCTATGACCGCACATCGCTGGAGGATATCGCGCGCGCCCTCTCGGTCACAAAGCCCAGCCTCTATTATCATTTCGCCAGCAAGGAGGACATCCTGCTGGAATGCGTGCGCGTATCCTATGTGAAATTCCGGGGGGAACTCGCGCACCGCGACAATCCGCTCCTGAACGGCCGGATGCGGGCCGAGATTTTTCTCCGTCTCTATCTCGAAGTCATCTCGCAGGACATGGGCGTCAGCATGGTGATCGCCGACGATCGCGTCATGTCGCCTTCGGGCGGCGAGCAATATCTCGCCTGGAAGCGCGAACTCAACAATGACCTGGAAAGCCGCCTGAAAGCCGGAATTCAGGACGGGTCGATAGACGTTTCCGAAACGCATCTGACCAGCTTTGCGATATTCGGCATGTTCAACTGGGTGGCGCAATGGAAGGTAAGCGGCAACAGCTTCAGCGTCGATGAGATGTTCGAGCGGTTCACCGATGTGATATTCAATGGGATCGGCGGCCGGCGATAACGGCGCGCGGCGCGGCGCGCCGGAGGGAATTCATGACATTTTGCGCACGGGATGCTTTTGGACTAGCAATGTTACCGACTAGTCAGTAAAGTTGGTGAGTCGGTGCTGCCCCGGATGCCGTTGGCATGCCGTGGCTCCGTCGACGGTGAAGTCGCCGGGCGCGATCGCGGCGGCGGACAATGCGAAGGCATGACTGCGATCGAAGCGCAGCGGATCGAGGAGAGGCGGAAGTGGCGAGCGAGCCGGACAGTTGGAATCCCGCAACAGCGTGGCGCACCACGCACGGCGATGCGGACGCGCACCATTACCGGACGCGCGGCTGGTGGCGCGATCGCTCGCATCTCGACGATTTTCTGGCGGTCTCGGAGCTTTATCCGGAAAAGGATGCGATAGTCGCCTATGAGGCGGATCGCAGGGACCCTTCGCGACTGACATATGGGGAGCTTCGGCGCCTCGTCGATCGCTGCGCCGTCGCGCTGATCGCCACGGGGATCGAGGCCGGCGACTTCGTGTCGATCCAATTGCCGAACGGTTGGCAATTTCCTGTCGCCGCGCTCGCGGTGATGCGCGCGGGGGCGATCCCCAATCCGATCCCGCCGATCTATCGCGAGAAGGAAGTCGAGTTCATGGTGCGCCATGCGCGGAGCCGCATGCTGATCACGCCCACCGACTTCGCGGGCTTTGAGCATGTCCGCATGGCGAAGGCCATCAAGGACCGCGTGCCGACGCTCGATCACATATTCGCGGTCGGATCGCGCGGCGCGAAGGGGGTGTTCGAGGAAAAGATTCTCGATGTCGCGTGGGAGAGCGACATTGCCGCGCTCGCCGAACTCGATCGGCGGCGTCCGGCGGCCGATAGCGCCGCTGTCCTGCTTTTCACCTCGGGCACGACGGGCCACCCAAAGGCGGCAATCCACAGCTTCAACACGATCTGGTCCGCCGGTCGGCCGATTCCCGATGCGCTCGACCTTTCGCACAATGACGTGGCGTTCATGGCCTCGACGATGGGGCACCTCACGGGCTTTTACTGGGGCATGCTCATGCCGTTGTCGATGGGGCAGACGGTGGTCTATCAGGATGCGTGGAGACCGGCCGCGATGCTCGAAGCCATTGCGTCGGAAGGCATCACATGGACGCTGAGCGCGACGCCGTTCGCGCTCGACCTTGTCGCGGCGCATCGCGCGGCGGAGGGCGCGGTCGATGTCTCTTCGTTACGGGCCTTCGTCTGTGGCGGAGCGCCGATCCCGCCGCATGTCGCCACGCAAGTTCACGCGGCGCTGGGGGGCGAGCTTATCTCGCTATGGGGATGCACCGAAGTCGGTATCTGCAGCATCCATCGTCGCGGGACGCCGGTCGAGACGCTGGCGCGAAGCGACGGCTATCGCGTCGACCAGATGGCGGTCCGTATCGCCGACGATGACGACAAGGTCGTGACGCGCGGCGAGGAAGGGCGCCTGCAAGTGAAGGGACCCGGCATTTTTGCGGGCTATCTGCGGCAGCCCGACCTGACGGAAGCGCTGAAGACGCCGGACGGCTGGTTCGACACCGGCGACCTGGGGCGTGAGGCCGAGGACGGCGCGATCCGCATCTGCGGACGCAGCAAGGACATCATCATACGCGGCGGCCAGAATGTTCCGGTCGTCGAGATCGAGAATGAACTCGCGCTGATGCCGCAGATCGCCGAGGTCGTCGTCGTTGGCGTCCCCGACGAACGGCTGGGCGAGCGGGGCTGCGCGGTTGTCGTGCCGAGCGACAGATCGCGGCCGCCCGCGCTCGCCGACATCACCGCATGGCTCGACAAGGCGGGAACCGCAAAGCAGTTCTGGCCCGAACGGATCGAGATCGTCGAAACCATGCCGCGGACCCCCGCGGGCAAGATCAAGAAATTCGAACTGCGCGATCGTTTCGCCCGCCGGGACGCGAACGATGCCGCTCTCCAAGGAGGCTTATAATGGGACTGAATGTAGCGATCACGGGCATGGGCGTGGTGTCCGCTCTGGGGCATACGCCGACCGAGCTGTTCGAGCGGCTGCGCAACGACGAACTGGCGGTCCGCGAAGTGCCGTGGACGATCGACGATCCCGATCGCTTCGAATATTGGGCACCGGTCACTGATCTCGACGCCGCGGCGTGGTTCGATGCCAAGCTTCTGTCCGGCATCGATCCATTTGCGCAAAATGCGATGGTCGCGGCTGCGCGCGCGTTGCAGCACGCCGGTATCGACAGCCCCGATCCGCTCCGCACGGCCATCGTCCTTGGCACGAGCAAGAACGGCACCCAGACGCTGGAGCGCGCGCAATATGATGTCGAACGTCATGGCGGGCGGCAGGCCGCGGGCGGCAAGCTCATGATCAAGGTGTGGCCGAACATCGCCGCCGCGCAGATCGCGATGCACTGGAAGCTGCATGGGCCGTGCCTGACGCTCAGCACGGCGTGCGCGTCGTCGCTCGACGCCATCGGACTGGGCGCGCGCCTCATCGCTTCCGGGAGCGCCGATGTCGCCATCGTCGGCGGCGCGGAGGGCGGTCTCGCCCACAATGTGGAGGACGGGTTCGTTCCCGCTTCCGCCTATTCGCGCTATGCCTATGGCATGGGCGGCAATATCGTCGATCCGCGCCGTGCCTGCATGCCGTTCGACGTCGAACGGGGCGGGATGGTGTTCGGCGAAGGCGCCGGCGTCTTCATCCTGGAAAGCGCCGCGCACGCTGAACGGCGCGGCGCGAAGCCCATCGGATGGGTGCAGGGCTGGGGTACGGCCGCCGATGCCTATCATCCCTCCACGCCCGACCCGAGCGGCGAGTGGGAGCGGCTGGTGATGGACCTTGCCGTCAAGGAGGCCGGGATCACGCCCGACCGGATAGACGTGCTGGCCGCGCACGGAACCGGAACGCCGAAAGGCGACATCGCGGAAATTGCCGCGATCAATCAATTCTATGGCGAACATGCGAAGAATGTCTCGGTCAGTTCCGTCAAGGGAACGCTTGGGCACCCCACGGGCGCGGCGGGCGCGATCGCGCTCGTCCTCGGCCTCGAAGGCATGGCGAAGGGCGAGGTGATCCACACCGGCGGCACGCGCACGCCCGATCCCGCGATCGGTTTCGACCTCGTCCTTGACGAGCCGCGCCGGCGGCAGGTCGATTGGTTCCAGGCGAATGCTTTCGGCTTCGGCGGCCAGAATGCGTCGCTGGTCGTCAGCAGTGAAGCCGTGACCGGCTGACGGCAGTCGACGGCCAGACCGATGCCGGATCCGAAGCGGATACTGATCGTCAACCGGGGCGAGGCGGCGCTGCGCGCCATCAACGCGATCGCGGAAGCGCGCGGCGACGGCGGTGCGACCTATCGCAGCATCGCCCTTTATACGGAGGCCGACAGGGACGCGGCGTTCGTGCGCCGTGCCGATGAAAGCCATTGCCTTGGTTCGTCGTTCAGCGTCGATCCGGTCTCCGGCCAGTCGCGGCTCGCCTATCTCGACCATGGCCTGCTCGCGCAGGCGCTGCGCGACACGCGCGCCGACGCGGCCTGGGTCGGTTGGGGCTTCGTGTCGGAGGACGCGGCCTTCGCCGAGCTTTGCGAGCGGCTGGGAGTCCGGTTCATCGGCCCTCCGTCCGCCGCGATGCGGCGGCTTGCCGACAAGATCGAGGCCAAGCGGCTTGCCGAGCGTGTGGGAGTGCCGGTGGCAGCGTGGAGCGGCGGTGCGATAGCGACGGCGGAACGGGCCGAGCAGGCGGCGGCGCGGATCGGCTATCCCTTGATGATCAAGGCATCGGCCGGTGGGGGAGGACGCGGCATTCGCGAAGTCGGCGCTCGCGACGAACTGAGCGAGGCGTTTCGTTCGGCGTCGGCCGAAGCGCGGCTTGCCTTCGGCGACGACCGGCTGTTCCTGGAAAAGCGCATTGCGGGCGGGCGTCATTTCGAGGTGCAGGTCCTCGCCGACGGCAAGGGGACGGTGTGGACGCTCGGCGTCCGGGAATGCAGCATTCAAAGGCGGCGGCAGAAACTGCTCGAAGAGGCCAATCCGGCCATCCGCGACAGCGCGATCGAGGCGCAATTACAGGCCTATGCCGCCGCGATCTGCCGGGAAGTCGGCTATCGCAATGCGGGGACGGTGGAGTTTTTATACGAGCCTGCCAGCGCCGCCGTCTCGTTCATGGAAGTCAACACACGGCTTCAGGTCGAACATGGCGTGACCGAGGCGGTCTATGGCACCGACCTTGTGCAGTGGCAGATTCATCTGGCCTTTGGCGGGGTGCTGCCGTCCGAACCTCCGCCTTCGTGCGGTCATGCGATAGAATTGCGGCTCAATGCGGAGGACCCTCTTCGCGGCTTCGCGCCCGCGCCCGGCCGTGTGGTGCGGCTCCAGCTTCCGCAGGGACCGGGCATTCGCGTCGATAGCGGTGTCGAGGAAGGGGACGAGATCCCCCCGCATTTCGATTCCATGATTGCGAAAATCATCGCCTGGGCGCCCGATCGTCACCAAGCCATCCTCCGCCTGCAGCGCGCGCTTGCGCAGACCGAAGTGCTGATCGAGGGCGGGGCGAGCAATGCGCCGTTCCTGGCCGCTCTGCTGAAACATCGCGACGTGATGGCGGGCGAAGTCGATACGA
>PHEM01000174.1 GCA_002842935.1 Alphaproteobacteria bacterium HGW-Alphaproteobacteria-13
AGCGCAAGGCCATCTTCAACAAACCAGCATCATATTATCCGAAAAGGGGGTCCCTCTTCGACGCCGATCGGGGGTCCCTTTTGAACGCCGTTTGACACTGCACGCGCTTAGGATTGTCAGCGGAACACAAAAAAGGGCGGGAAAATCTCGCCCTTTCTCGGATTCGCTCTGCTTAAAAAAATGGGAAATGCGCGGCCGTGCATCGTTGGAGGGAGGAAAGGAGAATCTGACGAGCATGAATGAAGAAGCGGCGGTAACACGACAGGATATTTACGAACTCGTCTGGCAAAAGCCGATGACGCGCCTTGCAGAAGATTTTGGGATTACCGACCAGCAGCTTGCCAGGCTGTGCGAGCGCGAGGACATTCCGCGACCGTCTCCGGGCCATTGGAGCAAGCTCGCGGTCGGCAAGTGCGCCGGCGCGAGGCCGCCGCTTCCGGCTGGGAAGCAAGGGGCGGACGCTATCGTCTTTCGTGCCTCTGCCTTTTCGGCGCAGCCCACCGCGCCAAACGCGCAAGTCGAACGGCTCAAGGCGGAACTGCCGGCCATTCCCATTTCCGACCGGTTGATTCAGCCCCACCCGATCGTTGCCGAACGGATCGCGTCCCGCAAAAAGCAGGTTCGCGCGCGCACGGAATATTATGATTGCGGCTCTCGCGAGTGGGAGAAGGTCGCGCCCTTCAATAGCGCCGATCGCCGCCTTCTTTGCGTCCTTGATGCCCTTTGCCGGACTCTCGACGCGCACGGGGTCGCCGTAGAGCGCAATGGGCGCGGCGAACTGGCGGTGCGCTCGGGCCTCGATGCGATCGTGTTTCAGCTTCGCTATCGGATGAAGCGGGTCAAGATACCGACCGCGCCGGACGAACGGCGCGCGCCGCTCAAGGGTCCAGACGTGATGCACCGCAATCTGGAATTGACCGGCGACCTCATATTCGAGGTGACAAGCTGGATGCCCGCAGGTTTCCGCCGCAAGTGGCGCGAAGGTCCAACATATCGGCTCGAACAATTCGCGAGCGACATTGTGGCGACGGTAATCATGGCGCTCCCTGCCATCGCAGCCGAGCGCGAAGTGAGGGAAGAACGCGCGCGCCTCTATGAAATGCGGGCGCAGCAACGGCGCGAACAAGAAGCGCAGCGGCGCTTAGACCAAAATCGCTTTCGGCGGCTTGCCGAACATGCCGACGCATGGCGCGTAACCTCGCTGGTGCGCCGCTTCGTCGCGGCCGTGCGGGAAACGGATCTCGACATGGACGCGGTGATCGACGGCATGACGGTCGCGCAATGGCTCAAATGGGCCGACGTTGCCGCCGATCGTCACGACCCGCTTTCACGCTCGTTAGGCGTATTCGAGTCCATCGCGGTCGTCCATCACCGCACCTATTCCGACTGACAGGTGGTTAGCCCCAACGCCTTTCACCCACCACCAGCTTCGGCGGCTCGAAATTAGCACGCAGGCGATCCAGCTCATCCGACCAGAATTGCATCATCTGAACGCGCTCGTCCCAATACTCGCCTCTGGCATAGGCGCGGCGCACCGCGTTGCCTTCCGCATGAGCGAGTTGCCGTTCGATCGCGTCTGGGTTCCAGCGGCCCATTTCATTGAGCAAGGTGCTAGCCATCGCGCGGAAGCCATGCCCGGTCATTTCATCCTTAGCGTAGCCGAGACGGCGCAGCGCACCGTTGATGGTGTTTTCGGACATAGGGCGACTGGCCGAGCGCAGCGAAGGGAATAGGAAGCGGCTCAAGCTGGCGTCATGTTCCAGCGTGGCGATGATTTCCAACGCCTGACGGGACAGCGGAATCTTGTGGACCCGGCGCATTTTCATCTTGCGCTCGGGAATGGTCCAGACCGCGTTGTCGAGGTCAAACTCCTTCCATTCGGCATAGCGCAATTCGCCGGGACGAACGAAAACATGGGGCAAGAGGCGCAACGCCGCCAATGTGGACGGATGGCCCTCATAGCCCTCGATCGCGCGCAGCAATGCGCCGACCTCCGTCGGCGTCGTGATGGCGGCGCGATGCGTCACCTTCGGCGTAATCAACGCCCCGCGCAGATCGGCGGAAACATCATGGTCCGCCCGGACGGTGGCGATCGCATAGCGGAAAACCTGACCGCATATGCTTCGCAGCCGATGGGCGGTTTCATGCTTTCCCTTCGTTTCAAATTTGCGGAGCAGGGTCAGCAACTCAAACGGCTTGATTTCAGCTATCGGCCGATGGCCAATCGACGGATAGGAAAAGTCGAGCAACCAGCGGTTCTTCTTCATCGTGGCGGGGGCAAGACCTTCCTTCTCGACTTTGGCAAGCCATTCCTCTGCAACGGCCCGGAATGTGTTTGCCGCCGCGACACTCGCCGCCGCCTTTTCCAGCCTCGCTTGCTCGGCAGGATCGCGGCCCGTGGCAAGCAGCCGCCGCGCGTCGTCGCGCTTGGCTCTGGCTCCGGCAAGGTCCACATCGGGCCAAACGCCAAAGGCCAGGGTCTTTTCTTTGCCAAGGAAACGATAGTTCATTCGCCAGTATCGGCGACCTGATGGCGACACGAGCAGATAGAGGCCGCCCGAATCACTCATCTTGTATTGCTTGTCGCGGCCCTTCGCCGCTTTGATCGCTACAGCCGTCAGCGCCATGAGGGTATCTCTCCATCACTGCTTGAGACATACCCCGAAATATACCCTCAAATTTTCCGGGTGCGTCGAGATACGCCCGCATCAACAGGGACGGTTATAGCAGAAAAAATGGGAGAAAACAGCCATTTTTTGGACGTTGCCGGACGTTCTCGGACGGCCTCTTGGAGCGGGTAGCGGGAATCGAACCCGCCTAGCTAGCTTGGAAGGCTAGAGCATTACCACTATGCTATACCCGCGGCGCCAAGGCTGGCCGCGCTTGCCACCTCGCACCGCCGCCGTCAAGCACAACCCCGCGCGGCGTTGAGAACAGGGTGGCAACATGATAAGCCGCCTGCGTGACCGGCCTAGACGACAGCCCCGTGGACGCCGCGGACGCCCCGGTCCGCAAAATCATCCATGTCGACATGGACGCCTTTTACGCGTCGGTCGAGCAGCGCGACGATCCCGCGCTGCGCGGGCTGCCACTCGCGGTCGGCGGGTCGTCGCGGCGCGGGGTCGTCGCCGCCGCCAGCTATGAGGCGCGCAAGTTCGGCGTGCGGTCGGCGATGCCCAGCGTCACCGCGAAGCGCCAGTGTCCCGGCCTGATCTTCGTGCCGCCGCGCTTCGACGTGTATCGCGCCGTCTCGCACCAGATCCGCGCGATCTTCCGCGACTTCGCCGACGAGGTCGAGCCGCTGTCGCTCGACGAAGCCTATCTGGACGTCACGCGCGACAAGGCGCGGCTCGGCAGCGCGACGGCCGCCGCGCGGGCGATCCGTGCGCGCATCCGCGCCGAAACCGGCCTGACGGCGTCGGCGGGCGTCTCCTACAACAAGTTCATCGCCAAGCTGGCGTCGGACCAGAACAAGCCCGACGGGCTGACCGTCGTGCCGCCGCGCCGGGGCGCGGCCTTTGTCCAGACGCTGTCGATCCGGCGTTTCCACGGCATCGGTCCCGTGACGGCGGCGAAGATGGAAGGGCTTGGCATATTCTCGGGCGCGGATCTGGCGGCGAAGGACCGCGAATGGCTGGCCGCGCATTTCGGCAACAGCGCCGCGTGGCTCCATGACCTTGCGCGCGGCATCGACCATCGCCGCGTGCGATCGAATCGGCCCCTGAAGTCACTGGGCGGCGAGCGGACCTTCTTCCACGACCTGATGACGGACACCGAGATTCGCGAGGCGCTGGCGCATGTCTGCACCGTGGTATGGGACCGCGTGGCAAAGAAAGGCGCACGCGGCCGCACCGTAACGCTGAAGCTGCGCTATGCCGATTTCCGCACCATCACGCGCGCGAAGTCGGCGCCCTCGCCGATCCTTGATGGCGCCGCGCTGCTGGCGATGGGCGAGGCGATCCTGTCGCCCTTGCTGCCTTGCGAACAAGGGATTCGCCTGCTCGGCGTGACGCTGAGCAAGTTCGAGGGGGAGGAAGATATGGTCGAGGCAGGGTCGGGCGATCTGTTGAGCTTGATTTAACTCACACAAAGGCACGAAGGCACGAAGATTCTTTAGAAAACCCGTTTGCCCAGAGCTTGTCGAAGCACCGTTCTTTCCTTCAACGGCAGAGGAGAGAAGAACGGTGCTTCGACAAGCTCAGCACGACCGGAAGAGAGGGAATCTTTGTGCCTTTGTGTGAGTATTCCTATCCGGCGCTCGCGAACACGCGTTCCTTCGTCGCCGTAAACCGGATGTCGGGATTGCGCTGCGTCACATAGCCGACTTCCCATATGTCCTTCGCCATGAACACCGGCGCGCCGTCGCGGTCGGTGGCGGCGGCGCCGCGATGGTCGGACTGGAAGGCCTTGAGCTTCGCCGCATCGTCGCTGGCGATCCAGCGCGCCGTGTCCCAGGGCGAGGCTTCCAGCTTGGCTTCGACCTTATATTCGGCCTCCAGCCGGCTGATCAGCACGTCGAGCTGCAACTGGCCGACGACGCCGACGATCATGTTCGCCCCGATCTCCGGATAGAAGACCTGGATGATCCCCTCCTCCGCCATGTCGTCGAGCGCTTTCCGAAGCTGCTTGGTCTTGGTCGGATCGACCAGCGCGACGCGGCGCAGCAGTTCGGGCGCGAAGTTGGGCAAGCCCGTGATCGTCACGTCGGTGCGTTCCGACAAAGTGTCGCCGACGCGCAGCGTGCCGTGGTTGGGAATGCCGATGATGTCGCCCGGCCACGCCTCTTCGGCCATTTCGCGGTCCTGCGCGAGGAACAACATCGGGCGGCTGATCGCGATCGCCTTGCCCGTCCCGCCCTGCGTCAGCCGCATCCCGCGCTCGAACTTGCCCGAGCACAGCCGCATGAAGGCGATGCGGTCGCGGTGCGCGGGGTTCATGTTCGCCTGCACTTTGAACACGAAGCCGGTGACGGCATCGTCGTCGGGCCGCACGGGGGCGGGTTCGGCAGGCTGCGGCTGCGGTCCCGGCGCGTGCGCGGCGAGCGCCGCGAGCAAATCGACGACGCCGAATTCCTTGAGCGCGGAGCCGAAATAGACCGGCGTCAGATCGCCGCCGCGATAGGCGCCCGCATCGAAGGGCGCATAGCAGGCCGACGCCAGCTCCGTCTCTTCGCGCAGCAGCGCCAGCGCGTCGGCGCTGAGCCTTGCCGCCAGCTTCGGATCGTCCAGCCCGTCCACGGCCATGCGCTCGCCTTCATAGACGCGCGAGGCGTCGCCGCCGGGCAGCATGATCGCGGGATCGGCAAGGTCGTAAATCCCCTCGAACGTCCCGCCCATGCCCACGGGCCAGTTCATCGGGCAGACGTCGAGCGCGAGCCGGTCGGCGACTTCGTCGAGCAGTTCGAACGGCGTCTGCCCCTCGCGATCGACCTTGTTGATGAAGGTGATGATCGGCACGGACCGCAGGCGGCACACCTCGAACAGCTTCAGCGTCTGCGGCTCGATGCCCTTGGCGGCGTCGATCACCATCACTGCGCTGTCGACGGCGGTCAGCGTGCGATAGGTGTCCTCGCTGAAATCCTCGTGCCCCGGCGTGTCGAGCAGGTTGAAGACCAGCCCCGCATGTTCGAAGGTCATCACCGAGGACGTCACCGAAATGCCGCGCTGCTGTTCGATCTTCATCCAGTCGGACCGCGCGCGCCGCGCCTGTCCACGCGCCTTGACTTCGCCCGCCATGTGGATCGCGCCGCCCGCGACGAGCAACTTTTCGGTCAGCGTCGTCTTGCCCGCGTCGGGGTGCGAGATGATGGCGAAGGTGCGGCGGTCGGGACGGTTCTGGGACATGGCGCGGGCGGTTAGCAGGTGGCGGGCGCGGTGGAAAGGGCTGGCGTCGCGCGCGGCGGCGGTGCAAGGCCGGGCGATGCGAAATCTTCTCCCTGCCCTGCTGCTGGCCGCCGCCGCAATCCCCTTCCCCGCCGTCGCGCAGGAGGAGTCCCCCTTCGTCGGCGAATATGTCCTTGACGTCAGTCCCGACGTCGCGGGCGGGCTGCTGATCCGCGCAGACGGGCGCTTTTTCTATGGGCTTTCCGCCGGCGCGCTCGACCAGCGCGCCGAGGGGCGCTGGGAAGCGGTCCTCGACAGCATCTGCCTGACCAGCGATCCGAAACCCGTCCCGCCGACCTTCACGAAAGGCGAACCGGTCGAGGTCGAGGGCGCGGTCCCGACCATCTTCGTCTCCTGGCCCAATGGCCGGGGCATCGCGGGGGTCGATTTCATCATCAGCTTCGACGAAGGACCGCCGATCGAGGATTATACGCAAGTCTATGGCTGGACGATGCCCGAAGGCGACAAGCGCGTCCCGCGCCGCATCGAGATTTTCGAGCCGATCCACGACATCAGCGCACCGCCCTTCGAATTGACCGAGGCTGACGGCGGGCGCCTGCGCGCCATTCTGACGCCCAACGACTTCGGTGTCGTCGACCTGACGGGGACCTGCCTCGACGAGAGCAGGGAAGGCATCGTGATGCACCGCTTCGGGGGCGAGATACCCTTCGTGCGGCGGGACGACCGATAGCATAGCCCTCTCCCCTTCAGGGGAGAGGGTTGGGAGAGGGGGAAGGAAGCGCTTCGCTCTCCCCCTCTCAACTGCGGCTAGCCGGACAAGCCGGCAAGCCT
>PHEM01000175.1 GCA_002842935.1 Alphaproteobacteria bacterium HGW-Alphaproteobacteria-13
CGCAGCCGACGGATCTTCTGCAATATAAGCCGGCTTCGCATACCCGCCAGTTCAACCAGGAACTGCGCGCGAATATCTCCACCGATCGCCTGGACCTCGTCCTTGGCGGTTATTACGGCACGGACACGACCCGCACGAACAACGACTTCGGCTTCTATTTCTTTTGGCAGGAGCTCGGCGCGGCGCCGGACATAACCGGGGCGACCGGGGGCTTTTCGATCAACCAGCGCTACAGGCAGGAACGCAGGTCGACCGCTCTCTTCGCGCAGGCCGACTATGAACTGACCGATCAACTCACTGTGACGGCGGGCCTGCGCTATACTTGGGACAAGTCGAAGCTGCGCGATGCGCTCTCTTATTTCGGCGACTATGATCTTCAGCCTATCGTCTACGCCGTGACCGATCCGGCAAACCCGGGTCAGCCGGTGCCGACCCGATATGGCAATGACGGTGCGTTCACCGGGCGCGTCGCCCTGAACTACCAGTTCGACAGCGGAACCATCCTCTATGCGAGCTATAACCGCGGCTATCGCGCGGGCACCTTCAACGGCGGCGCCTTTTCGAGCAACGACCAGCTCGACTATATCCGGCCGGAAACCATCAATGCCTATGAAATCGGCAGCAAGGGCAGGCTGTTCGGCGGAGCCGTCACCTATTCGCTTGCCGGCTTTTACTATGCCAGCAGACCAACGAGGTCATCAGCTTCACCGGCTTCCTTCGCAACGCGGGGGCCGCGACGGTTTATGGCGCCGAGCTGGAACTGAACGGCCGCGTGTCGCCGGACTTCTCGTTCAACGCGTCGCTGGGCCTGCTGCACAGCAAATATGACCAGTTGATCCTCGGCCGCGATGTTGCGAGCGGCTCGGTCGGTGTCGACCTGGCCGGGAACGAATTACCGTTTGCGCCGTCGGTCACGGCGCAGGTCGGTATCGACTGGAAGCTCGCCGAAGTAGGCGACGGAAAGATCGAATTTCTTCCCCGGCTGTCCTATACGGGCCATCAATGGTTCTCGCCGTTCAACGATCGGGAATCCTTCCCCGGCGATCCAATTGGCAATTCACGCCTGAAGCAAGGCGCGATGGCGAAGGTCGATGCCCAGCTTCTGTGGAGCAACGATCGCGTGACGGCGGGTTTCTTCGTCAAAAATCTCTTCGAGAAGAAATACTATCTCTACGGTCTCGATCTTCGAAGCTTCTTCGGCCTCGATTTCCTGACTCCGGCGGACCCGCGCACTTATGGAGCCATGGTCCGCTTCAACTTCTGATACGAGAGGATGGCATAATGGAAAAACTGAACTGTGACGTGCTCGTCGTGGGCTGCGGCGCTGCCGGACTCACGGCCGCCCTGTCGGCGGTGGAGGCCGGCGCGTCCGTCATCGTCCTCGAGCGGTCGGGACCGGAAGACCGTGGCGGCAATACGCGATGGACCGAGGCTCTGCTCCGCCTCCGCGCGCGGAGCGACGACGGGCAACCCTTCACTGTGACCGACGATTTCGTCCCCGGCTATGCAAGCCAGCCCGGCTATCATATCGAACCCGACTATGTCAGCGAGAGCGCCAGACCCTATGAGGAATGGGGCTCGATCCTGCGGACTTTGCCCTATCTCGACCCCGAAGTCCTGGGTGCCTTCGTCGATGGGATTCCAGAGGCCATCACATGGCTGGAAGGGCATGGACTCAAGTTCGAGCGGGCCGACTATCCCTTCATTTTCCCCGCGCCCCTCTATCAGATCTATGGGGGCGGGGAGGCACTGGTCGAAACCCTGGCGCCGATCGTCGAAGCCAAGGGCGCACGCATTCTCTATCATATGACCGCGATCGAACTGGTTCGTGACGATGAAATGGGGGTCGCAGGCGTTCGTGCGGTTCATTCGAAGAGCGGGGGCGTGGAAATCCGGGCGCGCGCCACGATTCTCGCCTGTGGCGGTTTCGAAGGAAACCCGGCGATGAAGGTCCAGTATCTTGGACCGAGCGCGCGCTTCACGCGCCCGGTCGCCGCCGGCGGCTGGTATAACAAGGGCGAAGGAATCCGGCTCGCGCTCGATCTGGGTGCGGCTCCGTCGGGCGATTTCGCCGAATGCCACCGCCAGCCGGTTGACCCGCGGTCCAGCGCTTCCGAAGCCCTGATCGGCGCCTATCCCTTCGGCATCGTGGTCAATTCCGAAGGGCGCCGCTTCATGGACGAAGCGCCGATCGATCCCATCCTCTATCTTGAGGAACATTGTCGACGGATCAATGCACAGCCCGGCGGCATCGGCTATTTCATCGCCGATGCGCGCATCGACGAAATACCCGCATGGCAGCGCATGATCCGTTCGGATCAGCCCGCGATCGAAGCGGGATCGCTTGATGAACTGGCGGGGCTGCTCGGCATTCCGGCAGACAATCTTGCCGAAACCGTCGCGCAATTCAATGCGGCCTGCCCCGACGAAGGCGGCTTCTCCTATGCGCGTGACGACGACGCGGCTATCGCTGCGTTCATGCGCGGCGACCTGTTCGATTGGGGCGCGGTGTTCGACAAGCTCGCGACCAGCGGGATCGAGCCGGGGAAATCCAACTGGGCTCGACCGCTCGACCGCGGGCCGTATCGCGCCTATCCGATCATTTCGACGGTGACCTTCACCTGCGGCGGACTGAAGACGACCCGCAACGGCGAAGTCGTCCGCACGAGCGGGGCTCTTATTCCCGGTCTCTATGCGGCGGGCGAGACCATGGGGATCATGTATGGCACCTATATCGGCGCCACTTCGGTTCTCCGGGGGATCACCTTCGGCCGCATCACTGGTCGCCATGCGGCGGCCGCGCCCGCCCTCGGCTGAGGTCAGGCAGGAGCGAGTCCGGCGACTCGCTCCTCCCACTTCCCGATCCGGGGAAAGCTATCGATGATGGCGGTCGCTTCCTGGGCGCCGCGAAGGGCTTGGATTTGGGACGTGACCGCAATGTCCGCCAGGCTGATCCGGCTCCCCGCAAGCCAGTCTCGACCTTCGAGCATCGCATTCAGGGCGGCGATGTGCCGTTCCACGTCCGCGACAATCTCCGCTTCCGCCTTTCGGCCCAACCCCTGCGGCTGCGTGATGGCGCGCACGCCGAGCAGCAGTCGGGAGAGAACCTCCTCGTCCGACAGGCCCGGCATCGTGCGCGCGAAGGCGGGAACGGAACGCACCGCATTGCTTTCCCAGCCCAGACGCATGACGAGTTCATAGAAATACAGACTCTCGTCGGCCCAATCCTCGATCACATGGCACAGGGCGGCCTCGCGCGGATCCTCTGGAATCAAGGGAGGCGTGGGAAAATGGCGCTCGATATAATGCGCGATGTCGGTAGAGTCCTGCACGGCCTGTCCGTCGTGATCGATCGCCGGAAACTTGCCGTTGGGACTGACGGACGCATAGTCGGCAACCGCAACGCGCGGCACATCCACGATCGAGAAAGCAATCCGCTTGAAATGAAGAATCCGGCGGATTTTTTCGCAAAAGGGAGAGGTCGGAAACTGGTATAATGTGATCATTGTTGGTCCCGTTCCACAAGAATCGTCGGCTTGAACGCGGGGCAGGATCAGAAGATGGTTTCTTCGTGCGTGATGAACGCCTGCGTCCTGTCGACATCGAAGAAGATGCGCTCGTCCGCTTCCAGCGCCGCGCTCCCCGCTGCACCTTCGGGCGTTGCCATGGCAGCGCGGAAATCTTCGAAGCTTTCCCACCAGATTTCGGTCAACCCGTCGGGCCTGTTGTTCCAGCCTCTGGCAGCGAACACCTCTTCGAAATCGGATGCGCTCACATAATGCGACTGGACATATTTTTTCATGCGCATCGCCTTTGCGTGCGTCCTGACCAACGGACCATGGCCGTTCAGCCATCGATCCTGAAATTCCTCCATGGTCATTCCGGGTTTGCGATAGATAGCGACAATCATCTTGATCATGGAACCGCCTTTCCTGCCTGCTGCACTGTTCATCGAAGGCACGGCGCCGTCGGTGCGCTGCCTGGATCGGATCAGCCTTTGTCGTTCGACGGCAAAGCGACGGTCGGCTCGAACTCCAGCCGGAAGCCGTCCCCCTCGCGCACGACCGTGCCGCCGCCGGCCCCCGTCCAGTGCGTGCCAAGGACGAGCCAGCCGCTTGCCGTCGAGTCGTTGAACAGATTCCATCGCGTCTGCCGACTCATTTCGGGGTCGTCGTCGGCGCTGGTGCCCCAGTCGGGGTGCGCGAGCTGACACGGATGATGGACACAGTCGCCCGTGATGATCGCGCTTTTACCTTCGGAGCGGACGACGATCGAGACATGGCCCGGGGTATGGCCGATCGTCGGCGTCAGGAACACCTCGTCGGTGATCCGGTGATCCACCTCGACCAGATCGACAAGACCGGCGTCGATGACGGGCTGTACGGATTCCCTCTCGACGGAAGCATTGCATTCGCGCCACGCCTCGTCTGCGTCGGGATTATGGTGCGTTGCCTGCATGAAATCATATTCGACCCGTCCGAACAGATAGCGCGCCCTGGGAAAGGTCGGCACCCATCGCCCGTCGACCCTGATCGTGTTCCAACCGACATGGTCGAGGTGAAGATGCGTGCAGACCACCACGTCGATCGATTCGGGCGGAAATCCCGCGGCCGTCATCTTTTCGAGGAAACCGGTCTGCATCTGGTCCCAGATCGGCACGATCTTTAGATTCTTGTCGTTCCCGATGCAGGTGTCGACCATGATCCGTTTCGTCGGCGTGTCGAGGATGAAGGCGTGCAGGCTCAGGCTCGGTTCGCCTTTTTCCGTGATGAATTCCGGATAAAGCCATGGAATCGCGAGCAGCGCCTCCGGCGTGGCGTCGGGTATCAGGCCCGGAAGGCCCTCCGGTATGATTTGTTCGATGACCTGGCTGATTTTGACGGTGCCGACAGTCCAGCTCTGCATGTTTTCCTCACCCAATGTGGTCCACCAGTCGTTCTGGCAAGACCGAACAATAGCGAAGGAGCAGGCGGACTCGAATATCCGGCGGCAATCAATCGCATATGCAATGATGCGCTCATACCGCTTTGTAGTGCACCTTAAATGACTAGGGTCGTGATCGGGAAAGGATCGAACAATGGATTGCCAACATTTCATTGACGGCCGGACGGTCGTTGGAGCAGCGTCGCGCTATCTGGACAATTTCGCGCCGGCGACGGGCGAGCTTATCGGGCGCGTCGCGCTCGGTGATACGGAGATTGTCGACCTGGCGGCGCAATCGGCTTGGCGGGCTTTCCCGGCCTGGCGCGATATGCGCCCGATGGAGCGTGGCCGCATCCTTGTGGACATCGGCCGCGCGATCCGGGCGAACGCCTCGCGGCTTGCCGAAATGGAAGCGCTGGAGACGGGCAAGGTTTTGGCTCAGGCAGCGGGCGAGATCGAGATATCCGCACAATATTTCGAATATTACGGCGGTCTCGCCAACATCTTCTATGGCGAGGTCATCAATATCGGCGCGCCCTATCACAGCTATACGCGGCGGGAGCCTTTCGGCGTCGTCGCGACCATCCTGCCGTGGAACGCGCCGCTCAACCAGGCGGCGCGCGCGATCGCCCCGGCGCTGGCGGTCGGCAACACGGCAGTGGCAAAGCCGTCGGAAGAAACGCCCTCGACACTGGTCGAGGTCGCCCGCATCGCGGTCGAGGAATGCGGCCTGCCGCCCGGCGTCGTCAATGTCGTGCTGGGCACGGGACGCGAGGTCGGCGAACCGCTGGTCGCGCATGAGCGCATCCGCAAGGTGATGTTCACGGGCAGCGTGCGCGCGGGGCGCGAGATCGGACGCGTCGCGGCCGAGCGCATCATCCCGCTGACGCTGGAACTGGGCGGAAAGTCGCCCAACATCGTCTTCGAGGATGCCGATCTGGACGCGGCGGTGGCGGGCGCGGTGCGCGCCTTCACGATGAATGCGGGGCAGGTGTGCATCGCGGGGACGCGGCTGTTGCTTCAGGCGTCGATCTATGACGCTTTCCTCGACAAGCTCGTTCCCGCGGTCGAGGCGCTGAAATATGGCGATCAGGAAGGCGCGGTCTTCGGCGCGACGACCACCGCCGCGCAATTCGAGCGCGTGCGCCAGTTCCACGACCTGGCAAAAGCCGAAGGCGCGGTCCGGCTGACGCACGAAACACCCGAACAGGCGGGGGGCAAGGGCTTGTTCCCCGCGCCCGCCGTCTATGCGAACGTGACGCCCGACATGCGGATCGCGCGCGAGGAGGCTTTTGCCCCGATCCTGACCGTGCTGAAATTCGCGGACGAGGAGGAAGCGGTCGCCATCGCCAATGACAGCGATTTCGGCCTGGGCGCGGGGGTATGGACGCGCGACATCAGCCGCGCGCTGCGCATGGCCGCGGCGCTGGAGGCGGGGCAGGTCTTCGTCAACGAATATATGGCCGGGGGCATCGAGACGCCCTTCGGCGGATATAAGAACAGCGGATATGGGCGCGAGAAGGGAATCGAGGCGCTGACGCACTACACCCAGCTCAAATGCGTCACGATCCGCATCTGATGGAGGAAGGCCGTTGACCGACGCACAGCCCTTTACCGCCCTGCTCGCCCGTTCGATCGCCGCGGCGAAGGCGGCGCGGCCCACGGATGCGCAATATGCCGCCGTCCGCCGGATATGGAT
>PHEM01000176.1 GCA_002842935.1 Alphaproteobacteria bacterium HGW-Alphaproteobacteria-13
AGGGTGCCTGTTCCATAAACCGCTCGCCCTGAGCTTGTCGAAGGGCCGTTCTTTCTTTCGGGCGTCGAAAAGAAGAACGGCCCTTCGACAAGCTCAGGGCGAGCGGACGAGGAGTGGTCTTTGTGGCTTCGTGTCTTTGTGCGAGTCTCATATCCTTGGCGTCCGTCCCTTACATCCCTACATGGACCCGACATGCCGCCCGATACCGCCACATCCGCCGATGCTTCGCGTGAGCCGCCCGTTCTGGCGACGCTGAGGCGGTTTCTTCCCTATCTGTGGCCCGCCGGACATCGCGGGCACAAGGTCCGCATCATCCTCGCCGCGCTGATCGTGCTGGCGTCGAAGGGCGTGCAGCTGTCGATGGGCTTTCTCTATGGCGCCGCGATCGACCGCATGGCGCCGGGGATGGAGCAGGGCGTCGCGCTCGCGATCGGGCTGGTGCTCGCCTATGCGGGCGCGCGATTCGCGGGGGTGTTGTTCGATAACCTGCGCAACGTGGTGTTCGAGCGCGTCGGGCAGGATGCGACGCGCGAACTGGCGATCGCGACTTTCACGCATCTGCACGCGCTGTCCTTGCGCTTTCACCTCGCGCGGCGCACCGGCGAAGTCACCAAGGTGATCGAGCGTGGCACGAAGAGCATCGACACGATGCTCTATTTCCTGCTGTTCAACATCGCGCCGACGCTGATCGAGCTGGTCGCGGTGCTGGTGATTTTCTGGACCAAGTTCAGTTTCGGCCTCGCGGGCGCGACGGCGTTGATGGTCATCGTCTATATCGGCTTCACGCGGCGCGTGACCGACTGGCGCAACGCGCTGCGCATGCGGATGAACGACCTCGATACGCTGACGGTCGGGCGCAGCGTCGACAGCCTGCTGAATTACGAGACGGTCAAATATTTCGGCGCCGAGGCGCGCGAGGAGGCGCGCTATCGCGACGTCGCCGACCAATATGCGCGCGCCGCCGTGAAGAGCGAGAACAGCCTCGCCTGGCTGAACGTCGGGCAGAGCTTCATCACCAACGCCGCGATGGCGGGGGCGATGGCCTATACGGTGTGGGGCTGGTCGAAGGGGCAGTTCGCGGTCGGCGACGTGGTGCTGGTGAACACGCTGCTGGCGCAGCTTTTCCGCCCGCTCGACATGCTGGGCATGGTCTATCGCGTGATCCGGCAGGGACTGATCGACATGGAGGCGATGTTCCGCCTGATCGACACGCCGCCGGAGATCAGCGACGTGCCGGACGCCTGGCCGTTGGTGGTGGACGGCGGCGCGGTGGCGTTCGAGGATGTCGTCTTCGGCTATGAACCGGACCGGACGATATTGAACGGCGTCAGCTTTGCCGTGGGGGCGGGCGAGACGCTGGCGATCGTCGGCCCGTCAGGCGCGGGCAAGTCCACCATCGCGCGGCTGCTGTTTCGCTTCTATGATCCGCAGCATGGGCGCATCCTGATCGACGGGCAGGATATCGCGCAAGTCACGCAGCAAAGCCTGCGCGCGGCGATCGGCATCGTCCCGCAGGACACGGTGCTGTTCAACGACAGCATCGGCTATAACATCGCCTATGGCCGCGAGGGCGCGAGCGCCGACGAGATCTGGGCGGCGGCCGAGGGCGCGGCGATCGACGGCTTCATCGCGCAGTTGCCGCAGGACTATGACACGCAGGTCGGCGAGCGCGGGCTGAAACTGTCGGGCGGCGAGAAGCAGCGCGTCGCCATCGCCCGCACTCTGCTCAAGAATCCGCCGGTCCTGATCCTCGACGAGGCGACGAGCGCGCTCGACAGCCGCACCGAGGCGGCGATCCAGGCGACGCTGGAGCGGATCGCGAAGCGGCGCACGACGCTGGTGATCGCGCACCGCCTGTCGACGGTGACGGGCGCCGACCGCATCATCGTGCTCGACAAGGGGCGCGTGGCGGAGACGGGGACGCACGACGAACTGCTGGCGATGCGCGGTCTCTACGCCGATATGTGGGCGCGGCAGCAGGCGGAGAAGGAAGAAGGGACGGTTTAGGAGCCAATCTCCCCTCCCGCAGGCGGGAGGGGCCGGGGGTGGGCCAGCGGCGTTGGTGTTCTGGGGCCCACCCCGCTGCGACTAGCGAGCAAGCTCGCAAGTCTCGCTGCCCCTCCCGCCTGCGGGAGGGGAGAGATCGGTCTCCATCCCATCGCAACCGAAAAAACGTGTTGCTTGACGGCGCCTGCGCCCCTTACGCAGGGACATGCCCCATGACACCACCTTGATCGGAACCATCGTCGCCGGTCTGGGCGTCGCGTTCCTGATGGGGGCATTGGCGCATCGGCTGCGCATTTCCCCTATCGCGGGCTATCTGCTCGCGGGCATATTGGTCGGGCCGTTCACCCCCGGTATCGTCGCCGACACGGGCTTGGCGATGCAGCTGGCGGAGATCGGCGTCATCCTGCTGATGTTCGGCGTCGGCCTGCATTTCTCGCTGAAGGACCTGCTGTCGGTCCGCAATATCGCGGTGCCCGGCGCGATCGTGCAGATCGCGGTCGCCAGCGCGCTCGGCATCATGCTGGGGCTGTGGCTCGGCTGGCCGCTCGAGGGCGCGGCGATCTTCGGCCTTGCGCTGTCGGTCGCCAGCACGGTGGTGCTGCTGCGCGCGCTTCAGGCGCGCGACATGGTGGAGACGGAAAAGGGGCGCATCGCCGTCGGCTGGCTGATCGTCGAGGATCTGGCGATGGTGCTGGCGCTGGTGCTGCTGCCCGCGATGTTCGGATCGCGCGGCGATGAAGCGAATGGCGCGGGCCTGCTCCAGTCGGCCGGGATCGTGCTGTTCAAGGTCGTTTGTTTCGTCGCCTTCATGTTCGTGATCGCCCGCCGCGTCCTGCCCGCGGTGCTGCACTGGGTCGCCCATTCGGGATCGCGCGAGCTGTTCCGGCTCGCCGTGCTGGCGATCGCGCTGGGGGTCGCGTTCGGTGCGGCGGTGATTTTCGACGTATCCTTCGCGCTCGGCGCCTTCTTTGCGGGGATGATCCTCGGCGAGACGCAGCTGTCGCGGCGCGCGGCGGAAGAGACGCTGCCGCTGCGCGACGCCTTTGCGGTGCTGTTCTTCGTGTCGGTCGGCATGTTGTTCGATCCCAAGGTGATCGTCGAGCAGCCGGGTCCGATGATCGCGACGGTCGCGATCATCATCGTCGGCAAGTCGCTTGCCGCCTATGCGATCGTCCGCGCCTTCGGCCACGCGCCGGACACGGCGATGACGGTGTCGGTCAGCCTGGCACAGATCGGCGAATTCTCTTTCATCCTCGCCAGTCTGGGCGTGGGGCTGAAGGTCATGCCGGAAACCGGGCGCGACCTGATCCTGGCCGGCTCCCTGATATCGATCCTGTTCAACCCGATCCTCTTCTCGCTCGCCGTCAAGCGCATCCGCGCCGAGGATGCGGCGACCCTTGTCGAAGTGGAGGAAGAAGCCGTGCCCGAACCGCGCGCGCCGCGCACGGTGCTGATCGGCTATGGCGTCGTCGGCAGCCATGTCGTCGGCCTGCTGCGCGGGCGCGGCGAAGCGCTGATCGTGATCGAGGATCAAAAGGATATCGCGGCGGAGGCTGAACAGACCGGCGCGACCGTGATCGTCGGCAACGCCACCAAGGAAAGCGTGCTGCGGCAGGCGCAGATCGACACGGCGGAGACGCTGCTGATCGCGATCCCCGAAGGCGTGGAGGCGGGCGCCATCGTGCGCCGCGCGCGGGCGATCAACCCGCGCCTGCTGATCGTCGCGCGCGCCCATTCGGACGAGGAAGTCGCCGACCTCGCGCGGCGCGGCGCCGACCATGTCGTGATCGCCGAACGCGAGGCGGCGGCGCGCATGGCGCAGCGGGCGATGCTGGCTTGAGCATCGGGCGCGGTGTAGGCCGATAGCGCGGCGTTTTTTGGTTCACGCGAAGACGCGAAGGCGCGAAGATGTCGTGTTTGCCGCGAAGCGGCTTTTCCATTCCTTCGCTGCGGCAGGTCGCATTGTTGCAGGAATAAGGGGCCTGACGGCCCAGAGCTTTCCTCTTCGCGCCTTCGCGTCTTCGCGTGAACCCTTTCCTGCTCTGACTGCTCAAAAGAAGAAGGGGTTTCGCCGCGCCCGATACTCTCCTATCGCCCTTCCCAATGACTGCCGACGCTCTCCTCCCCCTGCTCAAGTCCACTTTCGGTTTCGACGCCTTTCGCGGGCGGCAGGCCGATGTCGTCGCGCGCGTGATGGCGCGCGCGCATACGCTGGCGGTGATGCCGACGGGGGCGGGCAAGTCGCTGACCTATCAGCTTCCCGCCGTGGCACTCGATGGCTGCGTGATCGTCGTGTCGCCGCTGATCGCGCTGATGCACGACCAGCTTCGCGGCGCGCGCGCGGCGGGCATTCGCGCCGCGTCGCTGACCAGCGCCGACGCCGATCATGCCGAAACGCGGCAGGCCTATCGCGATGGGCAGCTCGATCTGCTCTATGTCGCGCCCGAACGCGCGACGGGCGAGGGGTTCCGCGCGCTCCTCGACGCGCGCGCGCCCGCGCTGTTCGCGATCGACGAGGCGCATTGCGTCAGCGAATGGGGGCATGATTTCCGGCCCGACTATCGCCTGCTGAGACCGCTGCTCGACGCCTTTCCCGATGTGCCGCGCCTCGCGCTGACCGCGACGGCCGACCGGCACACGCGCGAGGATATCCTTGTCCAGCTCGGCATTCCGGCGGACGGGCTGGTGCTGGCGGGCTTTGACCGGCCGAACATCCGCTATCGCGTCAGCCCGCGCGTCAGCCCCGCGAAGCAGCTTGCCGATTTCATTGCCGCCAATCCGGGACCGGGCATCGTCTATTGCCCGACGCGCGACGGGACCGAGCGCATGGCCGAACGGCTCGCGGCGGCGACGGGGCGGCCGGTCGCGGCCTATCACGCCGGGCTGGACCCGGACCGGCGCGCGCGGGTGCAGCATGATTTCGTCGCGTCGGAGGACGGCATCGTCACCGCGACCGTCGCCTTCGGCATGGGCATCGACAAGCCCGACGTGCGCTTCGTCGCCCATGCGGGCCTGCCGAAATCGATCGAAAGCTATTATCAGGAAACGGGCCGCGCGGGCCGCGACGGCGACCCGGCCGAGGCGCTGATGCTGTGGGGCGCCGACGATTTCGCGCGCGCGCGGATGCGATTGTCCGAACTGCCCGAGGCGCGCGTCGCCAGCGAGCGGGCGCGGCTGAACGCACTGGCGGCGCTGGTCGAGACGGTGGAGTGCCGCCGCGCGCTGCTGCTGCGCCATTTCGGCGAGCATCCGCCCGAACGCTGCGGCAATTGCGACAATTGTCTGGACCCACCGCAGCAGATCGACGCGACGGTGCTGGCGCAGAAGCTGCTCTCCGCCGTCTATCGCACCGGGCAAAGCTATGGCGCCGGGCATGTGGAGGCCGTGCTGACGGGGCGGCGCGACGACCGCATCGCGCAGCGCGGGCACGACAGCCTGTCGGTGTTCGGCATCGTCGAGGGCGAGGAGGTGCGCCTGATCAAGCCGCTGGTGCGGACGCTGATCGCGCGCGAGGCGCTGGCGACGACCGAGCATGGCGGGCTGATGTTCGGTCCCGCCGCGCGCGCGATGATGAAGGGCGAGGTCGCCGTGCTGATGGCGCAGCCCCCCGCGCGCCGCACGCAGCGCGGGCAGGGCATGACTCGCGCCGACCGCGCCGCCGCCAATCCGGTCGGCGATCCGCTGTTCGACGCACTGCGCGCGATGCGGCGCGAACTGGCGGCGGAGGCAGGGGTGCCGCCCTATGTGATCTTCCACGACGCCGCGCTGCGCGCGATGACGAGCGAACGCCCCCGGACGCGCGCCGAACTGGCGGCGATCCCCGGTGTCGGGGCGAAGAAGCTGGAGGCGTGGGGGGATGCGTTTCTGGAGGTGATCGGGCGGTATTGATCGGGACTCGCACAAAGGCACGAGGCCACGAAGACTCGCTCTCTTCCGTTCGGGCTGAGCTTGTCCAAGCACCGTCGTTCTTCTTGCGCCAAAAGAAAGAACGGCCCTTCGACAAGCTCAGGGCGAGCGGGTTTTGGGGGCATCTTTGTGGCCTCGTGGCTTCGTACGAGTCCACCTTCCCGCTTGTCAGCAAGTCCGGCGGGTCTATAGATCGCGGTCATGAGCGATTTTCGACCCCTGACCGCGCTTTACAGCGTCGCCCCGCAGATCAGCCTGGAAGACGTCGTCGATGCCAGGGCCGCCGGTTTCGCGATGATCGTCAACAACCGCCCCGACGGGGAAGACCCGGCGGCGCCGCAGGGCGAAGCGATCGCCCATGCCGCCGCCGCCGAGGGACTCGCCTATGCGGCGATTCCGATCGGCCATTCGGGCTTCAGCCACGCGCAGCTCGACGCGATCGACGCCGTGCTGTCGGGCGCGACGGGACCCGTGCTCGCCTATTGCCGGTCGGGGACCCGCTCGACGCATTTGTGGGCGCTCGCCCGCGCGCGCGCCGGGGACGATGTCGACGCGATCTGCGATGCGGCGGCGAAGGCCGGGTACGACCTTTCCGCCCTGCGGCCGATGATGGCAGCGCTGGCGGGTTAAAGTGATCGTGCGTTAAATCTGATTCATCGTCCCGTTCGTGTC
>PHEM01000177.1 GCA_002842935.1 Alphaproteobacteria bacterium HGW-Alphaproteobacteria-13
GGCGCAAGGCCGATGGGTGTCTCGACTTCGCTCGACACGAACGGGAAAGCGAGGCATATCTAGGGTCGAAGCTATTGCGGCCCATCCTCGCGAAAGCGATCCATCTGGTGCATCCGTTCGTGCAGCACCGTCACGATCCCGACCGCGCCATCGGACAGCAACCGCCAATAGATATAGTGATGTTCATATCGGCAATAAAAGCCGCCGACGCCGAACTCCGCCGGGATGGCGCGCCATGGGACCTTGCGGGCCGCGATGTCATCGAAACGCTGGAACATCCCCCGGATGTAGCGGACGGCCTGCTCCTCGCCCCAATGGTCGCGGGTATAGACATAGATGTCGTCGAGGCGGCGTGACGCCCCATCCTGCACCCGAAAGCCGGTCACAGAGTCAGGCCCGCGCGTTGCGGGCGATGACCATGTCGGCGTTCAGAGGTTGATAGGCGAATTCGGGCGCGGCAAAGGCGGCCGCCAGTTCGGCCTTCAACCGCTCGAACCCCTCGGCCTCGCTGCGTTCCTTGTCGCGGCGGATCAGGTCGCGAACATATTCGCTGACATTCTCATAGGCGCCGTCATCGCCGACATTATGCGCCACGAAGTCGCCCAGCGCCCCGCTCACGCGTACATTCAGGGTCATGGTCCGGGACATTCCGCCTCCTTCGATCGCTTGTCATCAATATAAGGGATATTGTGGACAGAGGCAAACGAAGGGACTCAATCCCCCTCGGGCTGCGGCAGCAGCAGCGCCAGCAGGATCGCGCGGCATTCGCCGTCGATCGTGCCGTCGATCAGTTCGGGGCGGAAGCGGCGCTGAAAGGCGACCGTCGCCGCGAAGCCGTCCGTCACGTCATAACCGAAACGCTCCAGCGCCAGCAGGAAGCCCGCGTCGGTCCACAGCGGGTCCGTCAGCTTCCGGGTCGGGCGCGGCAGGGCGAGGCGGCGGCGGGCGAGTTCGCTCCATGGAAACAGCTCGCCGGGGTCCTGCTTGCGCGTCGGGGCGATGTCCGAATGGCCGACGACATTGCCGCGCGTGATCGCGTGGCGGTCCTTGATCAGATGGACCAGCCGCACCACCGACGCGACTTGCGGGTCGGGAAAGGGGACATAGCCGAATTCGTGGCCCGGATTGACGATCTCGATCCCGACGCTGGCCGAATTGATGTCGCTGATGCCGCGCCAGTGCGACTTGCCCGCGTGCCAGGCGCGCTTTTCCTCCGGCACCATATGCGTGATCTGGCCGTCCTCGCTGACCACATAGTGTGCCGACACTTTGGCGGCGGGATCGGCAAGGCGATCAAGGGCTTCGGCGCCGGTCTTCATCCCCGTGTAATGCAGCACGATCATCGACACGGGCAGCGCGCGCTCGTCGAAATTGGGGGACCAACGCTCGATAAAGTCGCTCATGCGGGTTGCGGCTCCTTGCTGACCGTCGATTGGGGGAATGGGCGGGAAAAAGCAAGGTTGGGTGATGGCCTCCCCTCCCGCCTGCGGGAGGGGTCGGGGGTGGGCAGCAGCGTCGCGATGCCCACCCCGCTGCGACTAGCGGACAAGTCCGCAAGTCTCGCTGCCCCTCCCGCCTGCGGGAGGGGAGCACGGGTCTCACCGCCCCTTCAGCACTGCGCCGACCAGCAGCGAGGTCGGGGTTTCCCTCGCGAGCATCACCGTGCCGTCGTTCTGCCGTGCGACGGCCTGCACCAGCGCGGCGGGCGCGGTGCGCGAGGTCATGGCGGCAGAGGCCTCGCCTTCCGACAGGATGCGCTCGACATCGGCATCGACCAATATCCGTTCCGCCTCGACATGAAGGGCGATCTCGATCGCACCGTCCGCCCGCCGCTCGCAGCCGATGTCGAGCCGCCCGCCGCGCACCAGCGCATCGACGAGGATCAGCGACAGGTTGAGGATGATCTTCACCGCGGGTTTCGGAAGCGCATCGTCGCCGATCATCCAGTTGAGGTCGATCGGCCGGTCGGCCATGATGCCCTCGATCGCCGATTTGGCCTCCGCCGGGGGGACGGCCTCGCCGAACCCGCCCGCCGACCCGAAAGCGAGGCGGAAGAATTTGAGCTTTGCCGCCGATGTCCGCGCGCTTTGTTCGAGCAGGTCGAAACAGCGCGCCCGCATGTCCGGGTCCGTCTCGTCCGCGAGCAGTTCCAGCCCGTTGGCGAAAGCCCCCACGGGACTGAGCAAATCATGGCACAGGCGCGAGGCCAGCATGGAGGCGAAATCGACGCGATCGTCGGTCATGGTTGAAAGGCTCCCCGCACCGGATGTTTCCAGCTCGCGCCTGCTCCTATGCGACCTGCCCCCTGTTGGGCAAGCAAGTTCCTCCCCGGTACGAGGAGGATTTGGCGGCCTTGAAAAACCGCCTTTCCGGGCCATATCCCCAACAATGCAGGGGGATGACGAGATTTTGGCCGTGGTGCTGGACGGCGGCGCGTCCGGGCTGCGGCTCGACCGGGCGCTGGCCGAGGCCCTGCCCCGGCTGTCGCGCGAGCGCGTCAAGGCCCTGATCAAGGACGGACGCGTCAGCGACGCGAGCGGCGCCGTGCTGCGCGATCCGGCGGCCAAGGCGGCGGCGGGAGCGACGATCATCGTCCGCCTGCCCGCCCCGGCGCCCGCGCAAACGATCGCGCAGGACCTGAACCTCGCCATCGCCTTCGAGGACGAGCATCTGATCGTCGTCGACAAGCCCGCGGGCATGGTCGTCCATCCGGCGGCGGGCAATTTCGACGGCACGCTGGTCAACGCACTGCTTCACCATTGCGCGGGGCAGCTTTCGGGCGTCGGCGGCGTCGCGCGGCCCGGCATCGTCCACCGCATCGACAAGGACACCAGCGGGCTGATCGTCGCCGCCAAGCATGACGCGGCGCACGAAGGGCTGGCGAAGCAGTTCGCCGTACACAGCATCGATCGACGCTATCGCGCGATCGCGAGCGGTCGGCCGATGCCCGCGAACGGCACCGTCGACGCCGCGCTCGGCCGGTCGAGCAGCAACCGCAAGAAAATGGCGGTCGTCGCTGAGGGGCGCGGCAAGCACGCCGTCACTCATTATCGCACGATCGAACCGCTGGCGGGCGCGACGCTGATCGAATGCCGGCTGGAAACCGGCCGCACGCATCAGGTCCGCGTCCATTTGGCGCATATCGGCCATCCGCTGGTCGGCGATCCCGTCTATGGTCGCGCCCGCAAACCGCTGTCGGACGTGCTGAAAGCGCGGGGCTTCGCGCGGCAGGCATTGCACGCGGCCCATTTGGGTTTTATTCATCCCGTGACTGGTAGCAGCATCGCACTCGACAGCGACTTGCCCGCCGACATGCGGGGGTTGATCGAGGAACTGCGCATTTAAGTTTCGAACGAAAATCTATTTTGACGGGCGGAACAAAAGCCCGCATCAGGCTTTCAGGGTTTAGGAAAGATTTTGACGATGGCGAATAAAAGCAATGTTCCGGCCGTGGTGCCTGCGTTGGGCGGCGAAGCCAGCCTGAACCGCTATCTGGCCGAAATCCGCAAATTCCCGCTGCTGACGCCGGAGCAGGAATATATGCTCGCCAAGCGATTCCAGGAACATGGCGACAGCGAGGCGGCGGCGCAGCTCGTGACGTCGCACCTGCGGCTGGTCGCCAAGATCGCGATGGGTTATCGCGGCTATGGCCTGCCCGTCAGCGAGCTGATCAGCGAAGGCAATATCGGCCTGATGCAGGGGGTGAAGAAATTCGACCCCGAACGCGGCTTCCGCCTCGCCACCTATGCGATGTGGTGGATCAGGGCCTCGATCCAGGAATTCATCCTGCGGTCGTGGAGCCTCGTCAAGATGGGCACCACGGCGGCGCAGAAGAAGCTGTTCTTCAACCTGCGGCGAATGAAGAACAGTCTCGACGCCTTCGAGGACGGCGACCTGTCGCCCGAACATGTCGCGAAGATCGCGCACGACCTTGGCGTGACAGAGGACGAGGTAATCAGCATGAACCGCCGCATGGCGATGGGCGGCGACACCTCGCTGAACGTCCCCATGGGCGAGGACGGCGACAGCCAGTGGCAGGACCTGCTGGGCGACGAAGGTCCGCTTCAGGACGAGCGCGTCGCCGAGGCCGAGGAACGCGACGTGCGCCACGCGCTGCTGAACGAAGCGCTGGAGACGCTGAACGAGCGCGAGCGCCATATCCTGACCGAACGCCGCCTGACCGACGATCCGAAAACGCTGGAGGATTTGAGCCAGGTCTATGACGTCAGCCGCGAGCGCGTGCGCCAGATCGAAGTGCGCGCGTTCGAAAAGCTGCAAAAGGCGATGCTGAAGCTGGCGGGCGAGCGGCGGCTGGTCGGGGCCTAGGCGCCCTCCTTCCCCTGCCTCGTCACCCCGGACTTGATCCGGGGTCCCGCTTTCCCACGCTGCCCAGCGGGACCCCGGATCAAGTCCGGGGTGACGAAGAGGGTAAGCTTGCAACCGCCTCGATTTGACACGCGGGCAGAAAAGATTAGCCTCCCTCCTTCAGGCGACATCGCAGGGGGAAGCGTCATGTGGAAATGGATTCGGATTCCCAAGGGCATCGCACTGGCGGCGTTCCTGCTGCCGTGGATGACCGTCAGTTGTTCGAATCAGAAGGTCGCGGAGGCGAGCGGCTTTGGCCTCGCCTTCGGGCGCATCACGGCGATGGGGCAGGCGTCGCAGGCAGGCAATGGCGCGTCGATGAATTTCTGGCTGATCCTGTCGCTGCTGGCGATCGCGGGCGGCCTGTTCCTGCTGTTCACGCGCGGACGCGAGGCGGCGAAGCTGGTGCTCGGCACGTCCGCCGCCGCCTTCGTCCTGATCCTTGTCGGCACCTGGCGCTACAGCAAGGAAGCGATCCTGTCCGAAGCGGCGAAGAGCGGCGGCGGCAGCAGCGATCTCGACCGCGCGGCGCTGTCGCTGATCCAGATCGACTGGCATTTCGGCTATTGGCTCGCGCTGCTGGCGCTGATCGCCGCGGGCGTGATGGCGTGGCTGGTGATGAACGGCAAGGAAGCCGAAGCCGAGGCCAGGATGCGCGCGCTCGCCGCCGAAGCGACCGAAAAGGCGAAAGTCGCCGCCGCCAAGGCCAGCGAAGCGGCGAAGGACGCCATCGAGGCCTCGAAGGAAAAGAAGGACGACGAGCCGCCCAAGGGCTGACCGTTCGTCCTTTCCTTCGCGTCAGAAACGCCGCGCGAAGCCGAAATAGAGTTGCAGGTCCGGACTGTCGCGGTTCAGCCCGACATGGGCGCCGATGTCCCATTGGCTGTCGGCCGTGGCCTGCCAGCCCGCCGACAGCCCGGCGAGCGCTTCGGTCGCGTGTCCCGCCGGGTCGCGGTCGCGCGTCAGCGACAGTTCCGCCGTCACCGACACGGCGTCCGACAGGCCGAAACCGACGCCGACAACCGATCCATAGGCGAGATGACGGCCATCGCCATCGCCGTCGACGGCGGCGTCGACATGCGGCGTGACGCCGATCGACACGCCGCCTCCCTCGACGCCGAGCGGCACCAGCAGCCCCGCGCCCCAGTCGCCCGCGCCGACGGCGTGCCCACCGACCGGCAGGCTGGCATAGGGCATGACCGCGATCGAAAAGCCCGATCCGTCAGGGTTGCGAAGATTCCGGCGCAGCGCCAGCGTCACGTCGCCCGTCTGCGTCGTGCGGTTGACCGCGCCGGTGCCGCGATCGCGTTCGCGAACCCTGCCGAGCGCCGTCCAGCCGATCTGCGCTTCGAGCGACGGCGTCAATCCGACGCGAAGCAGGGCGTCGCCCGTCAGGAGCACGTCGGTCCGCTGCCCGGCGTCGCTGTCCCGCGTCCAGTCGGCCAGCCCGAATTCGAGCACGGCCCGCCCCGGCTCGACCGTGCAGGTCGGCGTGCCGAGACCGGGCCGGTCGGGACAGAGATCGCGGCCCTCGCCGGCGAAAGCAGGCGCGGCGGCCAGCAACGCGGCAACCGGCATCAACAGGCGCAACTTCACGAACGGGCGTCCTTTCATCATGGCTCCGCCTTCCCCTTAACGGACTTGCCTCGCCGCCGCGAGCGGCTAGTTTGCGCCGCATGGCGACCAAAACCCGCGCGTCGAGGCGCAAGCTCCCCTGGTATCTGCGGCCCTTCAAATGGCTGCTGTGGTTCGTCGTCATCTCGGTGGCGTGGGTGCTGGTCTATATGGTCGTGCCGCCGCCCGTGACGCTGACCATGCTGGCCGACAGCAACGGCATCACCAAGGACTGGACCAGCCTCTCGCGCATCGACCGCAACATGGTGCGCGCCGCGATTGCGGCCGAGGACGGCAAATTCTGTTCGCACAACGGCTTCGACCGCGACGCGATTGAGGATGCGATGCAGCGCAACGCCAGCGGCAAGCGCCTGCGCGGCGGATCGACGATCAGCCAGCAGACCGCGAAAAACGTCTTCCTGTGGCAAGGCACCGGCTGGACGCGCTATGTCCGCAAGGTGCCGGAAGTGTGGTTCACTTTCCTGATCGAGAAGATCTGGGGCAAAAGGCGGATCATGGAGGTGTATCTGAACGTCGCCGAGACCGGCATCGGCACCTATGGCGTCGAGGCGGGGG
>PHEM01000178.1 GCA_002842935.1 Alphaproteobacteria bacterium HGW-Alphaproteobacteria-13
CTGAAAGTGACGCCGGTGCGGCAGGCCGCCGACCTGATGGCCATCGTCCAGGCCGACGACCGCATCGTCCTCGTCGCGGACGGGCTGCGCGCGGGGGGAACCCATTATGCCGCGATCGCCCGGCCCGGATCGCCCGCGATCCTCGTCACGGGCGACACGGTGCTGACGCAGGGGTTCGAACGCATCGACGCGACGCGCCGCTGGGGCGGGCTGGCCGCCATTTCGCAGCCGATGGTGAGCGAACTCGCGGCGATGCCGGGCGAATGGGACATGATGCTGACGCTGCTGCGCATGGCGGTGCAGTCGGGCGCGCGGCGGCTCTATTGCGAGCCGGCCCTGTTCGAGCAGGGCGAGATCGCGATCGTCGCCGACCGGCCGACCGCCGCGCTGATCGAGCAGTCGAGCCTGCAACAGGTCGAATATGGCGGCATGGGACTGGGCCGCTCCGCGATCATGATGCCGCTCGTGCGGCTGGCGGGACCGCTGCTCGTCAAGTCGCCGAACACCGCGCGCTATCTGCCCTATGTCACGGCCCTGCTGTGGATCGCCGTCGCGCTGCTGGCGGCGGGCGGGCTTGCGGCGGCGGGGGCGCTGGTCGCCGTGCTGGGCGGCCTTGGTCTGGCGGCGATGCGGTTCCTGTCAGCATTCCGGGCCGAGAGCGCGGCGCAGGACCGCGCCCGCGACCTGATCCGCACCTTTGCGCTGCTGCTGCTCGCGCTGTTTCCGTGGCTTGTCGCGCTGGCGGGGCGGGATCATGCCATGCCGCCCTTTGCACAGGCTGCGCTCGCGCCCTGTCTGGCGGCGGGGATCCTGCTGGCGCGCGCGCTGTACGAGGATATGGGCGAGAAGCGGCGCTTCCATTGGCTGCTGCCCGATGCCGACCAAGCGTGGGTGATGCTGGCGCCTGCGCTGCTGTTCGGCATCGCGCCGCTGATGTTCGCGATCCTGCCGCTGCTCGCGCTGCTCCAGATCCTGCTGTGGCTGCGTCTCGCGCGGCGCCCGGCGGCGTCTTGACGCCCGGCAGAAAGGGTGAGCAAGGTTTAAGCCCTATTAACGACATGCTGTTATCGCGGGCCTGATGGCTGACGCATTCTCCTCGCCCGGCATCGACATGCCGTCGCCGACCGTGTCGTCGCGCCTGCGCGAGCTGGCCGAATATCTCGCCGCGCCCGCGGCGGGGCGGCTGACCGAGGAACAGCGCGCGCTGTCGCTGGGCATTGCGCGCCGCTTCATCGCCGATGTCGCCGCGCGGCTCGATCCCGCCATCGATTCGGCCGCCTTGTGGCGCGACTGGCTGCGCCGCGGCCTGCCGGGCGGCGAGCCGCTGGCCGCCGCCTGCTATGCGCGGGCCGAGGAATATCGCTGGCGCGAGCAGTCGGCGCGCCGCGCCGCCGCTTTCGCGGCGTCCGTCACCGAAAAGGTCGCTCCCGCCGAACCGGGCAGCGCGGACGCGGTCTCACCCGAAACCGATCGCGCCTATCTGGCGCTGCGGATCGCCGACCGCCGCCGGTTCGACGGGTTCGGCCATCCCGCGCTGGCTCTCGCCGATGTCGAACCGGAGCTGTTTCGCACGATGCTGCAGGCCGTCGCCGCGTGGCGGCGCGCGCAGCCTGGCGGCGACGCGGCGCAGACGGCCGAATGCGACGAAGCGGTGTGCGCCGCGATCGCGCGGCAGAAAGACGAATCCGGCATCGACCATGCCGCCGCCGCCTTTCATCAGGCGCTCGACGTCATGGTGCCGGACGCCGCGGCAAAGGCCATCGCCGCGCAGGACTGGACCGCGCTGATCGCGCTGGCCGCCGTCGCCGCGCGCCGATCCTATGACGCCATGGCGTTCGCCTTGCTGACGGCGGAAAGCGCGGCGCTGCCGTCGCTTCTCGCGCCGCTGCGCCTCGACCGCGCGGCGCTCGCACCGCTGGAGGCGTCGCTGGCGACGCTTCCCGCGCGCGCCGTCGGCGACGATGCGGCGGAGCCTGTCCCATGATGGACGAGCGTATCGTTCGCGGCCGGATCGACCGCGCCGGGGCGTTGCTCAGCGCTGATGCGCCGCTGCTCCATTTGCAGCAGCGCGCGGGCAGCGGGCTTGGCAAGCCGCTGGCGCTGCCGCATCTCGCGCGGCTCGTCGCGCTCGCGCAGCGGCTTCAGCGCGACATCAGCCGCCCGCTCCATACCGCCGACGACCAGAGCGACATCCATGCGCTCGTCCGCATCACGCCCGACGCCGAGGGAGCCGATGTCGAGATCAGCGACTGGCGCCCGCGCCCCGCCGATCCGCCGCAGGTCCCCGCGATCGAGGACAGCCTTGCCACGCCGCAGGAGTGGGCGTGGGAATGCGATCAGCAACTGCGCCTCGTGGCGCTGCGTCCCGGCGCCGAGGCGCCCGCCCTCCCGGCAGACTGGGAGGGGCGGTCGCTGTCCGAATTGTTCGAGCTGCAACCCGACGAGGACGGCCGCTTTCCCGTGCTGCGCGCGCTGGCCCGCCAGTCGCGCTTCGCGGGGCAGCGCGTCCGCGCCGAACTGGATGCGGGGCGCACGCAGATGGAGCTTTCGGGCCATGCGCTGTTCGATGCGACGGGGCGCTTCACGGGTTTTCGCGGCGTAGCGGCGCTTGCGGAGGCGGAAGAAGCGGATTCGGCCGCGCCGCCGCGCGCCGATCCGATCTTCGGCTCGCTGCCGCTGTCCGATCCCCGCTTCGGGCGGCGGATCGACGGCGCGCTGCGCGGGCCGCTCAGCCGCATCATCGCGACGGCGGAGACGATATCCGGCCAGTTCGACGGCCCGATCCGCGCCGACTATGCCCGCTATGCCGGGGACATCGCCCATGCCGGGCGGCATCTGCTGGGCCTTGTCGACGATCTCGCCGATCTCCAGAATATCGAGCGGCCGGGGTTCCAGGCGGCGGCGGACGAAATCGACCTTGGCGACCTGGCGCGCCGCGCCGTCGGCCTGCTGGCGATGAAGGCCGAGGAAAAGGGGATGCGCATCGACGCCCCGCGCACCGACGACAAGATGCCCGCGACGGGTGAGTTTCGCCGCGTGTTGCAGGTGCTGCTCAACCTGATCGGCAACGCGATCCGCTATTCGCCTGAAAATTCCCTGATCTGGATTCGCGTCGATCGCGAAGGCGACCGGGCGATGGTGACGGTCGCCGACCAGGGGCAGGGCATCGCCGCCGATCAGCAGGCGGCGGTGTTCGAGAAATTCGAACGGCTCGGCCGCACCGACAGCGGCGGTTCTGGTCTCGGCCTCTATATCGCCCGCCGCCTCGCGCGTGCGATGGGCGGCGACCTGATCGTCGACAGCGCGCCGGGGCAGGGCGCGCGCTTCACGCTGAGCCTGCCGGCACGGGACTGATGCGCGTCGTCCCCGCGAAGGCGGGGACCCGCTGGCAACCTTGCTCTACGCCGATAGCGGTCCCCGCCTTCGCGGGGACGACGATATCCTGTCAGCGCTGCCCCACCGGCACATAGGGGCGCTCGGTCGGTCCCGTATAAAGCTGGCGCGGACGGCCGATCTTCTGCGCGGGGTCGGAGATCATCTCGTTCCACTGCGCGACCCAGCCCACCGTGCGGGCCAGCGCGAACAGCACCGTGAACATCGTCGTCGGGAAACCGATCGCCGACAGGATCACGCCCGAATAGAAATCGACGTTGGGGAACAGCTTCTTCTCGACGAAATAATCGTCGTTCAGCGCCATTTCCTCCAGCTGCAACGCGACTTCGAACATCGGATCGTTGACCTTCAGCGCGTCGAACACCTCGCGCACCGTCTTTTGCATCACGGTCGCGCGCGGGTCGTAATTCTTGTAGACGCGGTGGCCAAAGCCCATCAGGCGGAACGGATCGTCCTTGTCCTTCGCGCGGGCGATATATTCGGGAATGCGCTCCGGACGGCCGATTTCGCGCAGCATGTTCAGCGCCGCCTCGTTCGCGCCGCCATGCGCCGGACCCCACAGGCAGGCGATGCCCGCCGCGATGCAGGCGAAGGGGTTGGCGCCCGACGAACCGGCGAGGCGGACGGTCGAGGTCGACGCATTCTGCTCATGGTCGGCGTGGAGGATGAAGATGCGGTCGAGCGCGCGGACCACCGCCGGATCGACTTCATAATCCTCCGCCGGGACGCCGAAGGTCATGCGCAGGAAATTATGCGTATAGCCAAGGTCGTTGCGCGGATAGACGAAGGGCTGGCCGACCGCATATTTATACGCCATCGCCGCGATCGTCGGCATCTTGGCGATCAGCCGGTGGCTCGCCACCATGCGCTGGTGCGGATCGTGGATCTCGGTCGAATCGTGATAGAAGGCCGACAGCGCGCCGACCACGCCGCACATGATCGCCATCGGGTGCGCGTCGCGGCGGAAGCCGCGATAGAAGGTCGAAAGCTGCTCGTGCAGCATCGTGTGGCGCGTGATCGTGTTGTCGAACGCCGCCAGCTCGCCCGCGGTGGGAAGCTCGCCGTTCAGCAGCAGATAGGCGACTTCCATGAAGGTCGAATGTTCGGCCAGCTCGCCGATCGCATAGCCGCGATGCAGCAGTACGCCTTCGTCGCCGTCGATATAGGTGATCTGCGATTCGCAGCTCGCGGTCGAGGTGAAGCCGGGATCATAGGTGAAGGCGCCGGTCTGGGCATAGAATTTGCGGATGTCGACGACATCGGGACCCACCGTGCCCGACAGGACGGGGCTGTCGACACTCTTGTCGCCCAGCGTGATTTTGGCGGTCTGATCGGTCATGGTTTTTCCCCTGTTCTTCGGACGGGATCGAAAAGTGGTTACGCCCCTGCCGGATAATTGTGCACTGCGTCAAGTCGGGCAAGGCTGTTATCGCGCCCCAGCAGCAGCAGAACGTCGAAAATTCCCGGCGACACGGTACGCCCGGTCAGGGCGGCGCGCAAAGGCTGCGCCAGCTTGCCGAGACCGATTTCCGCCTCTTCGCTGGTGGCGCGCACGGCGGCTTCGATATCCTCGGCCGCCCAGCCGTCCAGCGCGCGCAGTTTTTCGGTGACGGCCGCAAGAAGGCCATCGGGCGCGCCTTTCACCGCCTCGGCGGCCTTTTCGTCGATCTCCAGCGGGTCCGGCTGGAACAGGAAGACCGCGCCGTCGGCGATTTCGTCCAGCGTCTTCGCGCGCGGTTTCAGCACCTCCATCGCCTGCGCCAGCAACGCGCGGTCGCTGTCCGTCAGCGCGCGCCCGACGAGTCGTTCGACGCGCGGTGCGGTCAGGTCCGCCAGCCGCGCATTATCGGCCTCGCGGATATAATGGCCGTTGAGATTCTCCAGCTTCTTGAAGTCGAAGCGCGACGGCGATCGGCCGACATGCGCAAGGTCGAACCATTGGATCGCCTCCGCGCGGCTGATGATTTCCGCATCGCCATGCCCCCAGCCGAGTCGGAGGAGATAATTGTTCACCGCCTCGGGCAGATAGCCCATCTCGTCGCGATAGGCATCGACGCCCAGCGCGCCATGCCGCTTCGACAGCTTCGCTCCGTCCGCGCCGTGGATCAGCGGCACATGGGCATAGACCGGCTCGCGCCACTCCATCGCCCGGATCAGCGCCAGTTGCCGGAAGGCGTTGTTGAGATGGTCGTCGCCGCGGATCACATGCGTCACGCCCATGTCGTTGTCGTCCACCACGACGCTCAGCATATAGGTCGGCGTGCCGTCGCTGCGCAGCAGGATGAAGTCGTCGAGTTCGGCATTCTGCACCGTCACCTCGCCCTGCACGCGGTCGTTTATCGTCACCGCCCCGTCCTGCGGCGCGCGCAGGCGGATGACGTGCGGCGCGAGCGCGTCGCCGTCATCGCGGTCGCGCCACGGGCTGCGCACGCGGAAGGGCTGGCGCTTTTCCTGCGCCTCGGCGCGCATCGTGGCCAGCTCGTCCTGCGTCAGATAGCAGCGATAGGCCGCGCCCTTCGCCAGCAATTCCCGCGCGACTTCGGCATGGCGGTCGGCGCGGGCGAACTGATAGACGGCGTCGCCGTCCCAATCGAGTTCCAGCCAGCGCATCCCGTCGAGAATCGCCTCGATCGCCGCGTCGGTCGATCGCGCGCGGTCGGTGTCCTCGATCCGCAGCAGGAACTTGCCGCCATGGTGCCGCGCGAACAGCCAGTTGAACAGCGCGGTGCGGGCGCCGCCGATATGCAGATAGCCGGTCGGGGAAGGCGCGAAGCGTGTCACCACGGCGGTCCCGGTCGCTTCGGCTGCGTCAGTCTGGTTTTCGGTTGCCACTCGGGGTTCTTTCACTCACTCTGCCCCGCGACGGGTGCGGTTATGGGGATATCGGGGGCAGCCCCTAGCATGGCAGCAGGACAGCTTCAAACGCCCATTGGCGCAGCGCCGACCGGCGCGGCGCGCCGTCTGGCCGCCGCGCTCGAGGCGCGGCTGGAGGCGGAGCGGGAGCGGATCGGGCTATGGCTGCCCATTGCGCTGGGCGCGGGCATCGCCGCCTGGTTCGCCTTGCCGACCGAGGCGCACTGGATCGGCTTGCTGTTGTTGTTGGCGGCGGGGCTGCTCGCCGGGCTGCTGATCGGATGGGGCAGCCGGGCGGGGCGGAT
>PHEM01000179.1 GCA_002842935.1 Alphaproteobacteria bacterium HGW-Alphaproteobacteria-13
CCTGCGCCGGGGCGGGCGGCGTCACGGGCGCGGGCGGCGTGAAGCGGTTGAACAGGCCCGCGATCGAGGCAAGAATGCCCGTGGGGTCGGCGTTCGGCGCGTCGTCGATCAGATCGATCTGGGTTTCGGCCGCGACGGAGAAATGATTGCCCGGCTGCTGTTTGAAGCGCTCCAGCGGGCTGTTCGCGCCCAGCTTCGCCGAAAATTCCAGCATTTCGGTGCCGAGCGAGGCGGGCGTGTCCGTGACGGCGAGACCCATCAGATAGGCCTTGCCGGTCGCGGCGAAGTTCGGGTTGACCTCGATCGACGTATAGAGCTTCTGCCCCTTGCGGATCAGTGCGACCAGCGGTTCGAGCGCTTCGATCTCCGCGAACAGGGCGAGCCGCTTTTCGGTCTTGCCGCCGATATCGATGTCGATCATGTCCGTCTTCAGCGACAGGATGTCGCCATAGCTGCCGAAGGGCGACTGGACGCCCAGCGGGACAAGCCCCCTTATATGTTCCAGATTCACGCGTGCGGCATAGGTCGCGCGATTATAGGTCGCGGCCATTTCCTCCAGCCATTTCCGGTCGATCGTGCGCCCGTCGACAGTGGCGCCTTCGACGGCGACGCGGAAAAATTTGGACTTGGTCATGACAGGCTCCGGGCTGGCGGGGGCAGATGGGGACCTGTTCATCCCCTTCGCGCGCGCAGCCGCAACGGCCTGATCCTGTATGGAACGGCTATACAGGAGCAGGCAGGAGGATGGTTCGCGGCTCGCGCATAGTTTGCGCGGGCCATGGCCAGCCCGCCGCCGATCTTCCTCCCGCCCGAGACGGCGACCGCAATCCGTCCGCCGGACGTCACGCCGACGCCGCCGAGGCGGCGCGCGCGTTCGCTCTATTGGCAGGGCTGGGGCATCTCGCAGATCGCCGAAGAGCTGGATTTGCCCGTCAGCACGATCAGCAGCTGGAAGGGCCGCGACAAGTGGGACGAGGCCTCGAGCGTCCAGAAGGTCGAGGATCATACCGAATGCCGCCTCGCGCAGCTGATCGCGAAGGAAAAGAAGACCGGCCATGATTTCAAGGAAATCGACCTGCTGTGGCGCGGGCTGGAGAAGGCGGCGCGCATCCGCAAATATGAGCGCGGCGGCAATGAGGTCGATCTCAATCCCAAGATCGCCGCCCGCAATTCGCCCGAGGTCAAGGCGAAGAAGGGGCAGGCAAAGAATCTGATCGACCGCGACGGGCTGGAACGCCTCGAGGCGGCGTTCCACCGCGACAATTTCCTCTATCAGGAGACGTGGTGGGCGAACGTCAGCCGCCGCACGCGCTTCATCCTCAAGAGCCGCCAGATCGGCGCGACATGGTATTTCGCGCGCGAGGCGCTGCTGTGGGGTCTCAAGACCGGCAACAACCAGATTTTCCTGTCGGCGAGCCGCAACCAGGCGAATATCTTCCGCCAATATATCGTGCAGTGGGTGCAGGAAGTCCTGGGGATCACGCTCAAGGGCAATCCGCTGGTCATCCAGCGCGGGGAAGACGAGGACGGCGAGCCGCTGCCGCCGTTCGAGATGCACTTCCTCGGCACGAATTTCCGCACCGCGCAGGGCTATCACGGCGATATCTATGTCGATGAAGTCTTCTGGATTTACGGCTTCGAGCAGCTCAACAAGGTCGCGCAGGCGATGGCGACGCACAAGCGCTATCGCCGCACCTATTTCTCGACGCCATCGGTCATCGCGCACGAGGCCTATCCGCTCTGGTCGGGCGAGCGGTTCAACCGGCGCCGGGCGAAAGCCGACCGCGTCAAGATCGCCATCGGCCATGATGCGCTGAAGGACGGGGCCGAGGGCGCCGACCGTGTCTGGCGCCAGATCGTGACGATCGACGACGCGATCGCGGGCGGCGCGGGCGCGATGGTCGATCGCGAGGAGCTGGCGTTCGAAAATTCGCTCGACGAATTCGACCTGCTCTTCCTCTGCCACTTCCTCGACGACAGCCAGTCCGTGTTCCCGCACGCGATGATGATGCGGTGCGGCGTCGACACGTTCCGCGAGTGGAAGGATTTCAACGAATATGCCCAGCGGCCGTTCGGCGACGGTGAAGTCTGGCTGGGCTATGATCCCAACGGCGAGAGCGGGCAGGGCGACGAAGCCGGGCTGGTGATCGCGGCGCCGCCCGCGAAGCCTGGCGGCAAGTTCCGCCTGCTCGAGCGCAAGCGCTTTCGCGGCAAGGATTATCAGGAACAGGCGGCCGCGATCAAGGCGATGTGCGCGCGCTATCATGTCACGCATATCGCGATCGACACCACCGGCGTCGGCAGCGCGGTCTTCAGCCTGGTCAGCGCGTGGTTCCCGACCGCGCGCGCGATCCGCTACACCGCCGAGGTCAAGGCGATGATGGTTTACAAGGCCAAGAAGGTCATCGCCGACGGCCGCCTGCAATTCGCCTCGCACTGGCAGGACGTCATCAACAGCTTCATGGCGATCCGCCCGCACGTCACGGCGCGGGGCAAATCCGTCACTTTCGTCGCGAGCCGTTCCGGCGGCACGGGCCATGCCGATCTGGCGTGGGCCGCGATGCACATATTTTTCAACGAAGCGCTCGACCCCATCGCGGGCGAGGCGCGCAGCACCGTGGAGATTTGCTGATGACCGATGCCGCCACCGCCCAGGCCGCCGCCGCCGCGTCAGGCTCTGTCGAAGTCTTCACCTTCGGCGAGCCGGAAAGCGTCCTCGATCGCGGCGAATTCCTGCTGATGCTGGAGGCGGGCGACGCGGGCCGATATTATACGCCGCCGATCTCGATGATCGGGCTGGTCAAGGCGCACCGCATGTCGGCGCATCATTCAAGCGCGATCGCGCTCAAGCGCAACCTGCTCTGCATGTCGCTGCGCCCGACGAAGCTGATGCCGCACGCGGAATTCGAGAAGATCGTCACCAATTACTTGGCGACGGGCAATTGCTATATCGAGCGCATCGACAATATCGGCGGACGTGCGCTGACGCTGAAGAACAGCCCGGCCATTCATACCCGCGTCGGCAAGGAAGCGGGGCAATATTTCTTCCTTCAGCCCGGCAAGCCCGACCATGAATATCGGCGCGGCAGCATCTGCCACTTGCTCGAACCCGATCTGGCGCAGGAAATCTATGGTGTGCCGGAATGGTATGCCGCGCTGCAAAGCGGCCTGCTCAACGAGGCCGCGACGCTGTTCCGCCGCCGCTACTACAAGAACGGCAGCCACGCGGGCTTCGTCTTCTATGTCGCCGAGGAGGGATTGAGCGAGGTCGACAGCAAGGCGATCCGCGAGGCGTTCCGGCAGTCGAAGGGACCCGGCAATTTCCGCAACCTCTATCTGCACATCCCCAAGGGCCGGGAGAAGGGCGTCCAGATCTTGCCGATCAGCGAAGTCGCCGCCCGCGATGAATTCACCGGCATCAAGAATGCGACGCGCGACGACATCCTCGCCGCGCACCGCACACCGCCCCAACTGATCGGCGTGGTGCCCAGCAACGCCGCCGGGTTCGGCAGCATCACCGATGCCGCGCGCGTCTTTTTCGATCATGAAATCGTGCCGCTCCAGCGCCGCTTCCTGCAAATCAACGCGTGGCTGGGCTATGAGGCGATCCGCTTCGGCGAATATGCGCCGAGCGCCGCCGCCGCCTGACCGGATTTCCCGCCGCCGGCTGTTGCCGGTGGCGGGGGACGGGCTGGGGGAACAGCCCGAACCGGCGGCCGCTACTCCGCCACGGCCCAACTGGACCCGAATCGGGACCGCCCCGCCACGACCGGCGAGGGAACATATAGAGAACATATTGCTATGAAGTCCAGAGAAGAGCTTACCGCGATGAACCCTGTCGCGCCGGTGCGCCCCGTCGCGCCTTATCTTGGCGGCAAGAAGAACCTGTCGCCGCGCCTGATCGAGCGCATCGAGGCGGTGCCGCACCAAAGCTATGCCGAAGTCTTTGTCGGCATGGCGGGCGTCTTCCTGCGCCGCACACGGCGGCCGAAGGCGGAGTTCATCAACGACTGGTCGGAGGATGTCTCGACCTTCTTCCGCATCCTGCAGCATCATTTCGTTGCCTTCACCGATATGATCCGCTTCCAGATCACGACGCGCGCCGAGTTCGAGCGGCTGACGCGCGTCGATCCATCGACGCTGACCGATCTGCAGCGGGCGGCGCGCTTCCTCTATCTCCAGCGCCTCGCCTTCGGCGGCAGAGTGAGCAAGCGTCATTTCGGCGTCGTCGTCGATCGATCGGCGCGCTTCGATGTGACGCGGCTCGTTCCGATGCTCGAGGATCTGCACGAACGGCTCGCGGGCGTCACGATTGAGCGCTTGCCCTGGGCGGACTTCGTGCGCCGCTATGATCGCCCCGGCACGCTCTTCTATCTCGATCCGCCCTATTTCGGATGCGAGGGCGACTATGGCGACGGGATGTTCCAGCGCGGCGAGTTCGAGGCGATGGCCGCCATGCTGCGCGGGATCAAGGGTCGCTTCTTGCTGTCGATCAATGACAGGCCCGAGGTGCGCCGCATCTTTGCGGGCTTCGCGATGGAAGAAGTCCGCTGCCGCTATAGTGTATCGCCGAAGGCCGGGATGTTCGGCGAGCTGATCGTCTCCAACTGATCAGCGCGGGGGCTGGCGTTCGACCAGCCTCCGCTTTTTCCGGCTGCCGTGGAAGAAGGCCTCGACTTCCTGCGCCCATGTCCGCTCGGGGACGGGCGGGGCAGGGGGTGGGGGGCTGGCGGGCAGGATCAGCACGTCGGCCGAGGATCGGCACGATCGGCAGCGAAAGCGCCCGCGCGCCGACAGGAGGTCGATTGGCCAGCCCTTCGCCACGAAGGATTGCAGCATCTCGCCCGCGTCCATCTCGGACGCGCGCGCGCAGCCATAGCACCACAGCCGCAACCGCAGGCCGCGCCAAGCAATATCCTCGATCGTCTCGAATCGCCGTGCCATGATCCGCTATGGAACATATCATGAACATATACGCAAGCGGGATCGCCGACGCTCCGCCGCACCACGGCCGCCGCGACGCCCTCGACCGCGACGGACCTCGCTGCAACCCCCCGCGCGGCGCTCGCCCCCACGCCTCGCCTGCACGCTCTTTGGGTGGTTTCGACGCAGATTGTGTTGGCCGGGACTGGCAGGCTGGCCGCGCCGTGAGGGCGGGTTATCAGACGGCGATGATGCCGCGCATCGGCGCAGATGAACGCATGAGCTTGCTTTTGCAGGGAAAAAACGGTGCGTGCATCGCCAGGCATTCCCCCATGTCGGGACAACCTAACTTTCCTCACCAAGCGTCTTTTTATAGAATAACTATATGAAAACATTTGATAAAAAAGTTAGAGTGGCAGCCTAACCGAGACCTAACCGAAATGCCCATTTCCAGAAAAATCGCTCAATTCCAATGCCTTATAAATTTAAAAAAGTTAGGTCATCTTCATCTAACTAGGTTAGGTCAAAGTTAGGTGCAGGTTAGGTCATAAGTCGTTGTTTTTTCAGGCAGGTTAGAAAGGTTAGGTCATCCCCGCATAGACCCGGATAATGAATTCAGTTTGGGATGCGGCGCAAGAAAACGGCCAAATGATCACTCGAATGTCGATCAAGCATATTACTCAATTCCATGACGGCCAGCACGGCAGCACAGATCACGAACAGATTGCGGGAATTCTGCGGGACACTCATTGCGCTTCGCTGCCACTCGCTTCCCCTCAAAGCTACTCGTTGCACCTTGACGCGGGTCATAAAACGGCGCATTTGCGCGCCTCCCACGTACTGGGGCGCTTAGCTCAGTTGGTAGAGCATCTCGTTTACACCGAGAGGGTCGGCGGTTCGAACCCGTCAGCGCCCACCACACCCCCGTCTTGTTCGGCGGAGATTCGCGTGACGCGGCCGCCGCTTTCCAGATGATGTCATCGCATTGCCAAGGCGGTGGCCCTGCGCCCCGCATCCGTTTTCGGTTGATCGCGCGGCGCCTTCAGGGCATAATTGTTGTTAACAGCAATTGTTGATTGTATCTACTTATATTTCCCGATGATTCGTGATGCCTTTGTCCGGAGATTTTCATGCTGTCCCGCCGATCCTTTCTTTGCAACGCCACCATCGTTGCCGGCGCAGGGACCGGGGCGTTGCTGCCGCCGTCGATCGCGAAGGCGCTGGCCATCACGGCCGATCCGGGCACGACCTATCTCGACGCCGAGCATATCGTGATCCTGATGCAGGAGAACAGGTCTTTCGACCATATGTTCGGCACCTTGCGCGGGGTGCGCGGTTTCGCGGATCGGCGGACGATGCGGCAAGGCGACGGCGGATCGGTGTTCATGCAGCGCGACGGGAAAGGCATGGCCTGCCTTCCCTGGCACGCGGGCCTGAAGGATACGCGCGTCACCTGGTTGGGGAGCCTGCCGCATACGCGCGCGTCCCAACTGGATGCGTGGAACGGCGGCGCCTGCGACAACTGGCTGCCCGCGAAGAGGAGCCGGAACTATCCCGATATTCCGCT
>PHEM01000180.1 GCA_002842935.1 Alphaproteobacteria bacterium HGW-Alphaproteobacteria-13
GTCCAGGTTCCTGGGCTATTCTGAGAGCACCATCTGCCGGATGGTGTCGCAATGCCCTGATAGGCTGCCGCCCCGCGTCGCGACACTTGGGGCGGCCTCGGTGGCTGCTTGCCGTCGCGCGATTGGAACGGCTCACAGATTTCTCCATGTGCCAAATTGTGCCAAAGGCCCGGAATAATCCTTTGTTTTCAAAGGATATTGGTGCGGTCGAGAAGACTCGAACTTCCACGGCCTTTCGGCCACAACGACCTCAACGTTGCGCGTCTACCAGTTCCGCCACGACCGCACATCATGATGGGACCGGACGGGTCCGGCACCGGGTAGGTGCGGGCGCTTAGCAAAGCGTTCGGGGGGATGCAAGCAAGCTTCGCAGCATTATTTTCGCGCCCTGCCGGGTGGCGCCCAGTCTGCGCGCAGGCCGCGTCCGCGGGCGCGCCGTCACGGAAGCGACGCGCAACCGTCACGCATCCGTCATCGATCCGGCGTCAGACGGTCATCGAATCATTCTAGTGGCGGCAGCGCCGGGGACGAAAGGGACCGATCCGCTCTCGCCGCCCGGCGGCTTTTCAACCGCGCCTTGCCGGCGCGCGCACCGGGAACGGAGATTATCATGGCGGCTTTCGCACGCATTCGTCTGGTCATGCTGAGTGGCGCGGCCTGTTCCATCCTTGCCGCCTGCGGCGCCGACGGCGTCGCTTCGCCGGGCGAAGGCGTGATCGTCATCCCGGCGCCGACGAACCCCACGCCGACGCCGGATCCCACGCCGACGCCGACCGGCGTCACGCCCGCCGCGAGCTGTCCGAACATCGACGGCGCCGACAAGCTCGCCGATCTCGGCACCATTACGGGACCGCAAGGCACGTGGCGCAACTGCGCCTTCCCCGCGCGCTTCAACAGCTCGACGGCGATCCCGAAGGTCGCGGGCGTCCTCTATTCGCTGCCAGGCCGCGTCGATGTCGGCACGGACCAGGGCGCAGCGTCGACCAACACGGTGGTGACGCTGACCATCGATCCCGGCGTCGTCATCTTCGGATCGACGGGCGTGTCCTATCTGGTCGTCAATCGCGGCAACAAGATCGACGCAGTGGGCACGGCGACGCAGCCGATCATCTTCACGGGACGCGGCAATGTCGTCGGCTCCGCCGGGGACCAGACGTCGCAGCTGTGGGGCGGCGTCGTCCTGCTGGGCCGCGCGCCCGTCACCGACTGTCTCGCGCCGGGCGCGGCGGAAGGCACGGCGGCCTGCCAGCGCGACACCGAGGGCACGTCGAACGCGCTCTATGGCGGCGCGCAGCCGGGCGACAATTCGGGCCGCATGTCCTATGTCCAGATCCGCTATTCGGGCTTCGTCCTCAGCGCCGACAAGGAATTGCAGGGCCTGACGCCCTCGGGCGTCGGATCGGGCACGCAGCTCGACCATATCCAGATTCACAACAGTTCCGACGACGGGATCGAAGTGTTCGGCGGGCGCCCCAACATGAAGCATCTGGTGATCACGGGCGCCGAGGACGACAGCCTCGACACCGATGTCGGCTATCAGGGCAATATCCAATATGTCATCGCGGTGCAGCGGGCGGGCGGCGCGGTCGGCGATTCGATGATGGAGATCGATTCGGACGGCAATGAGAATGCCTCGCCGCGCCAGCGCGTGACGATTTCCAACTTCACCTTCGTCCAGCGCAACAATGGCGCGGGCAACGGCGCGGCGATCCGCATCCGCGGCGGCGCCGATTATAGCTTCGCCAACGGGCTGATCGTGTCGCCCGGCATCGCCTGCCTGCGGATCGACAGCGCGACGACGACGCAGACGAGCGGTCCCGACGAGCAAGGCCCGCCGAAATTCCATTCGGTGTCGATGCAGTGCAACGCGACCCCTTTCCGGGGATCGAACGGCGTGACCAATGCGGAGGTCGAGGCGATCTTCAACATGGGGACGGACAACCGCTCCAACCATGTGCCGAGCCTTGCCGGCCTGTTCGTCAACGGCACGGCCGAGACGCTGCTGAAGCCCTTCGACGCCAGGACGCTGAACGCCTTTTTCGACACCACCGCCTATGTCGGCGCCGTCCGCGACGCGAACGACGGCTGGTATCGCGGCTGGACGTGCAATTCGGCGACCGCCGACTTCGGGGCGGAGAGCGGAAGCTGCTCGGCGCTGCCGGTTGCCTGAGGGGGCTGTCGTCATGACCAAGCGGCCGCTTTTCGCCAGCCTGTTCCTGTCCGGTATTGCCTTCGCTGCGCCCCCGGCGCTCGCGCAGGAAGCCGGGCATGAAGAGGAGACCGACATCTCGATCCCCGGCGGCGCGAACCGGGAGATCGTCGTCACGGGCCGCCATGTTCCCAATATCGTGCGCGCGACGCCCGAAGTCGTCTCGGTCCTCACTTCGGCCGACATCGCGCGCACCGGCGACGGCGATATTTCGGGTTCGCTTCAGCGCGTGACGGGGCTGTCCGTGGTCGGTGGCGGCTTCGTCTATGTGCGCGGGCTGGGCGACCGCTATTCGCTGGCGCTGCTCAACGGGTCGCCGCTGCCAAGCCCGGAGCCGCTGAAGCGCGTCGTCCCGCTCGATATCTTTCCGTCGAACATCATCGATTCGACGCTGGTCCAGAAAAGCTATTCGGTCAATTTCCCCGGCGAGTTCGGCGGCGGCGTCATCAACCTGACGACCAAGGCGATTCCGCGCGAAAGCTTTCTGACCGTTTCGGGCGGCGCCGGCTGGGACAGCGAGACGACGAACCGGCTCGGCTATAGCTATCATGGCGGCGGCGCCGACTGGACGGGCTTCGACGACGGCACGCGCGACATCCCGCCGCTGCTGAAGGCGGCGCTGACAAGCGGCAAGCCGATCCTCGAAGGCGCGGACTTCAGCCAGCACGATCTGGAAGCGATGCAGATGGAGCTGGTCAACGCCTCGACCACGCTACTTCAGCAGAACGACCATATCCCCATGAACTGGTCGGCGGGCGTGACGGGCGGCACGTCGGTGCCTTTCGCGGGCGGCGAGCTGGGGATCATCGCGACGGCGGGCATCAGCAACAAGTGGCGCACGCGCGACACCTTGCAGCAGACGTCGCTGAACCGCGACCTGTCGGGCGATCCGCAGACCAGCTATGACGGCGTCGTCACCGACAACCGCGTCGTCGTCAACGGTCTTCTGGGTTTCGGGCTGGAACTCGGCGATCACAAGCTGCGCTGGACCAGCCTTTATATCCGCGACACGCTGAAGCAGGCACGGCTCGCCCTCGGCACCGACCGCAACCAGTCCGACCGCGACATCATGAAGCAGGACACCGCCTGGTACGAACGCCAGTTGATCAACACGCAGTTCGTCGGCGAATTCCATTTCGACCGGCTGACGCTCGACCTGCGCGGCGGCTATGCCAATTCGCAGCGCGAGGCGCCCTATGAGCGCAGCTTCACTTATGTCCGCACCAACCTGCCGCCCGAACAGGACCCGGTGGGCGGCAAGTTCGTCAACGATCTGGGCGGCAGCCGCGGTGATGCGTCGATCGCCTTTTCGGACCTCAACGAGGATTTGTGGTCGGGCGGCGCCGACCTGTCCTATGAACTCGCCCCGCGCGTCACCGCGACGGCTGGCTATGCCTATAGCGACACGCACCGCGTTTCGGAGCGCCGCTCCTTCCTGTTCCGCGCGTCGGGCCTGCCGGTCGCCGTGCAGCAGTTGCGCCCGGATTATCTGCTGTCCGATGCGACGATCCAACTTTACGGCATCACGCTGATCGAAACCTCCGCGCAGGACGGCACGGCGGCCTTCGACGCGAAGCTGCGCACGCACGCCGCCTATGCCCAGTTGCAGGCGGAAGCGGCGCCGGGCGTGACCGTCAATGTGGGCGTGCGCTACGAGGACGGCCGGCAGACGGTGGCGGCGATCGACTTGTTCGGCACCGGGGCGCTGGCGGGCATGGCGACGGACCTTGCGCGGCGCTATTGGCTGCCCGCCGTCACGCTGACGTGGGAAGTCGCGCCCGATATGCAGCTTCGCCTCAACGGATCGAAGACGATCGCCCGCCCGCAATTCCGCGAGCTGGTCGAACAAATCTATCAGGACCCCGAATCGAACCGCCTGTTCCGCGGCAACCGCTCGCTGACCGACAGCGCGCTGTGGAATGCGGAGGCGCGCTATGAGTGGTATTTCGCGCGCGACCAGCGGCTGACCGCCGCGGCCTTCTACAAATCGATCGACAAGCCGATCGAGACCTATTCGGCGATTTCCGATTCGGCGGTCAACACCAGCTATGCCAACGCGCCGAAGGCGACGCTCTATGGCGGCGAGATCGAAGTGCAGAAATATGTCGCGCTGGACAAGATGTCGGATGCGCCCTTCTGGCAAAGCCGCCGCCTCGTGCTGATCGGCAACTACACCTGGACCCAGTCGCGGATCCGGGTTCGCACCGGCGACACGGTGCTGATCGGCGGCGCGGCGCAGAGCGCGAGCGACTATTTCTTCGACGGCGCGCCGCTGACGGGCCAGTCGGACCATCTGGTCAATGTCCAGATCGGGCTGGAGGATATGGACCGGCTGTCGCAGCAGACGCTGCTGCTTACTTACGCCAGCCCGCGCGTCACCAGCCGCGGGCCGTCGGGCCAGCCGGACCTGCGCGAAAAGCCCGGCGTGCAGCTCGATTTCGTCGCCCGGCAGGGCGTGATGCTGGCAGGCAAGGAAATCGAACTGAAGTTCGAGGCGCGCAACCTGACGGGCCGCACCTATCAGGAAGTGCAACAGGCGGGCGGCAACATCGTCTATTTCAACCGCTACCGGCTGGGGCGGACCTTCTCGCTCGGTGCGTCGCTGAAGTTCTGACCGGCGGACTCGCTCCCTTGCCAAAAAACTGTAATCTTGCCGTCACCTGATTGTCATCGATCGCGCCTAGCGCGATTCGGTGCCGCTTTTCAGCTTTTGGGGGACGGGGACGATTTCATGGCGATGCTGATGCCCGGACCGGCCTTTCGATGGCCGCGCGCGGCCGTGCCGGGGCTGGCGGTCGGCCTGCTCGGCGCGCTGCTGATCGGGCAGGGCGTGCGTCTGCTGTGGGCGCTCGCGGTGCCGCTGTCGCCGTTCGGCGCGTGGCAGCCCCAGGCGGCGGTCATCGCATCCCCGGCGGAGCGGCGCGCGCTGTTCGCCAGCCTCGACCCCTTCTTCCGCACCGGCGGGCAGGGACCCGCGAGCGCGACGGTCACGGCGCTGGGCCTGACGCTCCACGGCGTCAACATCAACGAGGCGACGGGCGGCGGATCGGCGATCATCGCGGGCGAGGACGGCGTGCAGACAAGCCACGCGGTCGGCGAAGAGATCGCGCCCGGCGTCGTGCTGGCCGGAGTCGCCTTCGACCATGTGCTGCTCGACCGGGGCGGCGTGCGCGAGGCGCTGTTTCTCGACCAGAGCGGCGAAGCCCCCGTCGCGGCGCCGCCGCAGCCGATCCCGGCGGTGGAGTCCGGCGCGGGCGGCGAACTGTCGCCCGCCGCGCTGAAGGCGGGAATCGCCTTCGCGCCGCGCCGCGAGGACGGGCGCGTCACGGGCCTTTCCGTCCAGCCGCAAGGCGACGGCGGCCTGTTCCGCGCCGTGGGCCTGCGTCCCGGCGATGTCATTCGCGGCGTCAACGGCCGTCCCGTCAGCGCGGCGGACGATGCCGCCGCCCTCGTCCAGCAACTCACGCCCGGCGCGCGCCTCTCGCTGGAGGTGGAGCGCGGCGCGGGCGTCGTCCCCATCGCCATCTTCCTGTCGAAGCCATAGAATCATGCGTTTTAAACTGTCCCTGATGCTTGCCGCGGCGCTGCTGTCCGCGACGCCCGCTCATGCCCAATATACGCTGAACGTCCGCGACGCCGACATCCGCGCCTTCATCCAGGACGCGGCGCGCGTCACGGGGCGGACCTTCGTCATCGACGGGCGCGTGAATGGCAAGGTGTCGGTCGTCACCGACCGGCCTTTGTCGCGCAGCGAATATTTCGAGATTTTCCTTGCGACGCTGCGCGCCAACGGCCTTGTCGCGGTGCCGGGGCAGAGCGGTAGCTATCGCATCCAGCCGATCGACGGCGCGGCGGCGCAGCCCGGCCGCATCGGCAGCGAGCGCGCGGCGCCCAGCCAGTTCGTGACGGAGATCATCCGCCTGCGCCATATCGACGCCGTCGCGGCGGTCGAGACGCTGCGCCCGCTGGTCAGCGCGCAGGGGTCGCTGACCGCGAACCGCAACGCCAACAGCCTGGTGGTCGCCGACTTCGCCGACAATATCCGCCGCATCCGCGCGCTGGCGGCGCAGATCGACCGCGACACTTCGACCAGCCAGATCGTGACGCTGCGCAACGCGGGCGCGCGCGAGATCGCCGCCGCGCTGCAAGCGCTCGTCCCGGCGGCGGGCGAGGGCGCGCAGGCGCCCGTCGCGATCGTGCCGATCGACAGCAGCAACGCCGTCGCGCTGCGCGGCG
>PHEM01000181.1 GCA_002842935.1 Alphaproteobacteria bacterium HGW-Alphaproteobacteria-13
GTCGACGTAGAACAGCTGCGATCCCGCCGTCACCTCGCAGACCCCGTCGACGACCTGGCAATTGACCCGGCTCACCTGCGTGCGCGGCAAGCGCTCCTTGAGTGCCGCGGTCACCGCAAGATCGGCTTCCGACGGGGCGCTCGGCGCATTGGCATTGGCATTCGCCCAGACCAGCGAGCCCCCGCTGCCCAGCGCGATCGCCGCGATCGGCATCGCCAATTTGCGAAGGGCGCTAGGCCCCCAATTCAGTGACTTCAGCTTCATGGCACCCTCCTCATCCGTTTATGAACACGCCCTCGAGGAACACGATTTCGACATCGATCCCGGTCGGCATCTCGATCACGGGCTGGTACTGTTCGGCCCGCTCGATCAGGTATTTGGAAACAGTGTCGGCCGAGGTCGCGACGCCCTCGCCGAGCCCGCCCTGGAGGATCTCTCCGGCACCGAGCTTCTGGCGCTGGCCGTTCACATTGACGTTGGTGCCCTGAAGGATCGAATTGGTGTTGGCCGAGAACCCGCGCCCGAACCCACCGGCGAGCCCCGCGAGAAACGCCTGGCCGATGAGCGAGCCTTCGCGGCTAACGACGCGCCCCCTCACCCCGGTCTTGCCGCCGAAAGCGATGAAGCCCTTCACGTCCGAGACCGCGTAGCGACCGTTCGGCTGCGGACAGGTCATCCGCTGCAGCTTGACGTAGACCTTCTCGGAAGAGAGGTCGCCTCGCGCCGCGCCGTTGACCAGGCACCCGGCGATGTTGGTGGTGAGCAAGCGGCCATTGTCATAGACCGAGCGCGCTGGCCCGGTGATGCGCAGCACCACGGGAAGTGGGTCGGTCTGGCTCTGGACGCCAGCGGCCGCATCGACCCCGACGATGACCTTGGCGACCGCGATCGAGTTCGGCGGCAGGTAGTTAGAGCTGTCGGTATAGACCGTGTTGCCCTTCGGCACCGGGCTGCCGGTTCCACTCGCGCCTTCACCAAACGAGACGAGGCTCACCTCGCTGCCCCGTCCGCTTGGCAGGCCCGCAGCGGCCGCCGCAGCCTGCCCCGCCGGAGTGGCCTGCGCGCTCTGGTAGCTCGGCGGGCTGGTGCGGCCATACATGGCGTTGGGCCCGATCGGGGTCGCGCCGGGTCCGACAATTGGCTGTCCCATTACCGGCGACTGGCGCGCCGCCGCGAGCGCGGCTTTGAGCTGCTCGTTCTCGCTTTGATAGGCGGAAAGCACCCGCTCGGTGTCCGGTGAGACCCCGGCCGCCCCAATTCCACTTTGGGCTGCCTGGCTTTGCGCCATTTGCGCCTCGAGCTGGTCGGCGCGCTGCGCGCGGGCGGCGAGTGCGCGCATGTTATTGTCCATCGCCATCATCTGGGCCTCGGACTGGGCACGCCACTCCTTCTCGGCCATGTTCTTGTTGACCATCTCGTCGACCGAGACCTCGCCAACTTCCTTTTTGACATGTGCGTCGCTGCTCTTGCCGCCGCCTGAGAAGATGTAGGTTGAGCCGAGCAGCAGCGCGGCGAGACCGCCTGCTCCCAGAAGCAGCATCTGCTTCTTCTTGACCGCCTCGTTGGCCTGAATCGCATCGCCAAGCGGCGAGGCATCGCTGCCTTCAGTGTCGCCGGCAGGCCCATCGAGGGCCTTGGGCCCTTTGCGGAAGGGGTTCTTCCAATCCATCAGCGGCCTCCGTTAGACTGGATGAGGTAGACGGCGGCGGCCTGGCCTGGCGCGAGTTCGCTGACCGGGGTCATGAAGGCGACCGCACCCTTGGCGGCGAGCATGTTCTCGTCGAGCGGGAGCGCGTCGCGGCCGGTGTTGCGGACGCGCAGGACCAGGCCCTTGAGGTCCGCGCCGCGGTATTCACCGACCTGCTGCACCTCAAGCTTGCCCACTGTGACCGGCTCGAGCACGTCTGAACGCACCTCGAAGCCTTCGATGGTCTCGCTGCGGTACATGGCTTGGGCGAGGCGCACCGCGCTGTCCTCGGGTGAGCTTCGCACCTCCCAGTCGCGTGCGGCCTCGGCTTTGATCGCCGTGTTGGTGACGAAGACCTGTTCGGCGTCGTTCCCACGCACCTGGCAGACGAACTTGTAGACGTAGCCCTTGCGGGTGGTGCCGAAGAACGAGAGGTTGGGCCTCGCAAAGCCGTCGGGGACCGAGAGATAGATGTCGCCGCGCACCGGCTCGTTGACGATCTTGAAGTCCTCGGCCGGGTTGCCCGTGCTGATCTTCGAGACCGAGGCAAACTGGTCGCCGGCCAGGCTGATGCGGGTGAGGTCCTTGGCCGAGGCGATGCAGGCGACCGTGCCGTTGTCGGCGGCAGGAATGCTCTGGTCGGCCATGGCGGGAGCAGCGAGACACAGCGCACCAAGGCAAATGAGCGCCGTGCCCACCGGGCGCCCCGTAATTGCGTAGGGCCTGCCGGCGAGCACTGCGCCACCCCCAATCGCGCCCCATCCAAGCTGGGCCATCACCCCTCTCCTCCATCGCTTTTGTTGCTGGCCTTGCCGGGCTCCGTTCCCGTGGCGCCACCCGCGCCGTCCTTGGTGACGCGTCCGAACCCGGCGAGCTTGAGGCTGACGCCCGAGTAGCTCCATACGAAGCGGAAGGTCCGCGCCTCGGCGGTCACTTCCTTGGAGCCGACGACGGTATGGAGCACGCCATTGACCTCGCTGGTCAGGGCATCGGGGTCGACGCTCAGTTGCTCGATTGTGAAATACTGCGAAACGCTCGAGCCGTTCTGCTCATTGAAGATCTTCATGAGCTCGGCCTTCATCCGGCCGTGGGTCCTGGGATCCGTGATGGCGAGGATCGAATCCATCCAATACTGGAGGTTCGAGGGCGAGCGGTTGAGCGTGAGGAGCGCGGCATCGCGCGTCACGAGCTCGAGATAGTCCTTGTCGACGTGGCTGGATGACAGCGTCAGCGGCTTTGCCAGCACCGGCTGCAGCACGACCTCGCGGTCGCGGTGCGCCGCAGTGAGGGTGAGCAGCACGCTGAGACCGAACAGTCCGGTTGCCGTTATAGCCAGGAGGTTGCGCTGCTTCAAAAGCCGCTGCGCCTGGCCGTGGGAAATCGAGAGGTCCATATCAGCCCGCCATCAGTCGAAGATGGGAGGGCGGCGTCGCCTTGAGGCCCATGAAGGCACCGGGCAGGTACCAGTAGGCCGAATGAATGATCCACGAGACGGCGCGTCCCGCCTTCAACTTGCGCAATCCCCACCAGGCCAGCACGCTTGCTGAAATCCCAATCAGAATATGTTGAGACAGGATCCCCCACGCGAAGGGCAGGATCATCGCGAGAAACTCATCGAGCGTCCAAAAGCCGATAAGTTCCGGATCATCGAGATGCGCGGGAACCGTGTAGCGATTCATGAGACGACACCGCCCTCCAGGTTGTCCGGCCAGGCCCATGCGAGAGCGAGGCCGGAGGGGGACCGCTTGGGTCAGATCGTTGCGGTGACCGCGGCCGTGACGATCGGCACGCCGGTCCCGGCGCCGACACCGACGCCGACCGGAATGGCGACCTGCGCCAGGCTGAAGCGGCCCGAGGCGAGGCCAACGATGCCGCCGGCAAGGCTCAGCACGGTGATGATCTTGCCGCCCGACCCTTCGAGGAAGCCGGTGAAGGCGGTGAGCGCCGTGTTGAAGGTCGCGTCAGCGCCGGCCATTGCGACCTCGCTACCGAAGAGCGCGGCGACAGCGACAACCGCCGCGCCCTGGAGCAGGGTCTGCCCCTTCCCGTTTGTGATCAGTTTCATCTCTCGTCCTTTTTCCAAAAGCCGCGTCATTCACGGCCTTCAGAATGAACAGAGGTGCGCTGATGGGAGCAATTAACAGGCGGTTGAGGCCCCTTCGCGAATCGGAAGATTTCCCCAAACGTCAATTTCAGCAGGGGTTTGTTTCCCTTTCGGGGAAACGGAATCCCCTCTGCGGGAACTGGGTTTTCCTTTTCGGGAAACGCTTTTCCCCCAACGGGAATTGCGGTTCCCGCTGCAGGAAACGAGCATGGCGATTCGCCCCGCCCGGACCGGATTCGCCAAATTTACAATTTCAGACCATTATGCACCGCGTCAGATGTCCTGGATGATCCGCCGATGGCCGCAGGCAACCGCAATGTCCGGATCCACCTGAGCCAGCAGTGCTTCGACCTGCTGGCCGAAGCGATGTGCGCCTATTCCAAGCGGGCCGGGCGCTTTCAGACCATGCGCATGACGGTGCAAAGGGCCTGCGAACGCCTTAAACCCCACGGGATTTCCAAGGATGAGCTCGACCTCTTCCTCAGCGAGTTCCCGGTCGACGGCGACATTGCAGTGTGGCTCGAGGTCACGCCGAAGTGGTCGAACGACTACGATGCGCTGCGCGACATGGTAAAGAAAATCGGAAATAAACAGGGCGTGGATAAGCTCCTTGTCCCGCTCGCCGTCTATCTCGCCGAGCGCCACAATCTCATCTAGGTAGAGCTCCGGAGCGGTATTACGCGCATCTTAAGACTCTTGACAGGTTATGCCATCCCATAGACGTTTTGCTTTGGGAGGGATGGAATATGCCTCACAGGAACTTGACGCCTGAGACGGTCTTCAAGCCGAGCACTGATCCCGAGACGGAACCGGTCTTTCTCTTTGCCAATCCGAGCCCGGCGCCTGGGGAACAAGACCAATACAAACAGCTGATCAACGCTGAGCTCGCCCGGCAGGGCATCCCGCCCGCGCATCTCGCAGACCGGATGGGGATGTCCCGGCCCAAGCTGCACAAGATCCTCAAACAGACCAATCCGCTTCCCGAAGGCCTGCGCGACCGAATTTTCAACGAACTCCGGATGGATCACGTGCGTGCCAAGATCAGCGTGGCTCTGCTCCATGATCCGGATGCCTACGCCAATCAGGCGGTATTCCTCGCAACAGAGAGCCTCAAGAGCTTCTATCTCGAGGTCATGACCTGCCGGCGCGGCTCGATCGAGGTCGACCTGCGGCCGGCGATTATTCACGAGGCCGCGCGCCGGGCATATGATCTGCTGCTCTCGCACCAGGAGCGGGTCATGCAGAACCACCAGACCCTGCAAGCTTGAGCGCGCAATGGAGCTCGAGACCATTCTGGCTTGGCAAAAGCTTTATGGCGCTGTCGCGGTGCTCGCCGCGATCTGCTCGGCCTGCGCTGCGCTCAAGACGTGCTATGACATTCGGACAGGCGTGCTCAAGCGACCGCTAAAGTCGGTAGCGGCCTGGATCCTCTGGTTGCCGCGCGTGTGGTTGCACTTCCAGCTTGCATACTTTCTGGGATTTCCGAGCATACTGGCGATCGCAGTGCTGTATGCCCACTATATCGGGCTTGATGCGTTTATCCCTTGGTAAACTGATAGATCGACCTCCCGATAGCCTGACGCTTTGATGGCCAGATCGGCGGCGCTGACTCGGGCCATCACACCTGTGTTAACGGGCGTTTCGGCGGCAAGCCTGGCCCAGTTCGTAGTGATCACGCGCACGTAGGCCATAGTTTCCGGAATGGCCGGAATTTGGCCTGCGTTGAGTGACTTGCGCTCAGGTCCAGAGTTGTAAGCTGCCAAAGCTAGATCGATCCGGCCGAATCTGTCGATTTGTTGCCGCAAGTATCGGGCACCCGCATGCATGTTAGCAATTGGGTTCAAGGGGGAGGAGAGGCCCAATTGGCGAGCCGTGCCGGGCATAATTTGCATAATCCCCATTGCACCTGAGCCGCTGATTGCGGTGGAGGAGTAACCTGATTCTTGTGCTATCACAGCATCCAGCAGGGCTGACGGCAGCCCATACTGGCATGCAATGTTCGAAACCAACGGAAAATACGCTGCTCTGCGCCGTTCCACCTTCCCTGGAAGCCACCATGCGGGCTTATAGGCAGAAGGCGTGCAAATGCTAAGTTCCGGGATGTGTGGTTCAGTGAAATCCCGCCCCGTGAGACCAGCATGGGGCGATTGTGTGGCAAAGCTGCCGCCGAATGCTTTAACCATCATAGCGGCAACCGAATTTGTTGAATTCGAGGTCACGCCGGCGAAATATGTCTCCAAAGGATCTTGGAATGTTTGCAGTTCGACTTGGCGAGCAAACAGAGGCCCGGAGGTCACAGCTATGAGCGCCAAAGAAACGAAAATTTTGATACCATCCATCGTTTGTCTCCCAGAGGAGCCGATGATGGGGACTGCGCACAGCAAACGAACCAGCATTTGAACGAGGAGTCAACTCGAGGCGCTCCAAAAGATCATTTCGTCGAAAAGGAATGAATAAAATTAACCAGCACCGACCGGGGCGCAGAATGACTGCGTAATTCTGGCGCTTCCGAGTGGCTCGTATCGATCACCACAGACGAGAGTAGGCCTCTGTGCATTGTAGGGACACGGATTCACGGTAGGCATCGACGTCAGGGGTAGCGAACTATTTGCGCAGGTTCTCGATGCCAAGTTCGCGCCACA
>PHEM01000182.1 GCA_002842935.1 Alphaproteobacteria bacterium HGW-Alphaproteobacteria-13
AGTTGCTTGCCGTCACGCACAGCCCGCAAGTCGCCGCCAAGGGCGCGGCCCATTTCATCATCGCCAAGTCGAGCGAGGGCGTCGTGACGCGCACCAGCGTGCGGGCGCTCGACGATACGGGCCGCCGCGAGGAAATCGCCCGGATGCTGTCGGGCGCCGAAGTCACGGCGGAAGCCCGCGCGCAGGCGGAGCGGTTGCTGGAAACGGCGGCGTGAAGAGCGCGTGATTCGCGGCTTTTCCGTCCGCATGACAGATTCTGACGCGACACGCTTGTCTTCGCCGCATCACGCTGATAGAGGCGCCCCTCGTTGCCGCTTTAGCTCAGTTGGTAGAGCACATCATTCGTAATGATGGGGTCAGGTGTTCGAGTCACCTAAGCGGCACCATTTCGGTCCAAAAGCCCGAGTCCCTAGGACCGCCGCCTCTACGCCAGAGACGGCGGTGAGGGTCCGCAGCAATTCCGTGCGCGTGCCGAGGATTCGCACATCCGTCTTGCTATGAACCTCGACCCGTTGCGCCACAGCCCGAATATGGTTGCGCGCATAGGAGCCATCGTCGTGGCGGAGCTTCCGCTTGGCCGCCAACGCGAAGGCGTGAAGGCTCTCGACCGTGATCTCCGGGCTGATCCGCTCAATATGCGCGACCGCCCGCTCGGCATCGCCTCTGGCCTGGTCGCGGAGAGCAGTCAGTTCCGCGATCCGCGCCTTGAGCGATGAATCGCCCATATCGACCAGTCCGTTCTCGATCGCCTCATAGAGCCGGGAGAGCTTGGTGTCGGCCTCCGTCGCACGCCGTTCCATCTCGGCGACGTGCTGGCGGCGCTCGGTCACCCAGTCTTCCCGCCGGGCGATAAGCTGGTCCATCAGCACTTCAAGCCGCGCGGGATCGAGCAGCCGCTTTTCCAGATGCTCGATCACCGCCTCGTTCAGTCGGTCCATCGGAAGCGAGACACCGGGACACCCCGTTTTCCCCTTCGTGGCCTTGGTTGCGCAGGTGTAATAGCGATATTCCTGGCCGCTCCGGCTGGTGCCGGTGCGCAACGTCATCGCCCCACCGCAACAGGCGCAGAAGCAGATGCCGGTCAGGAGTGTCGATCCGCCCACCGCACGCGGCGGCATCATCTTCGGGCTGCGCGCCTTCAAGGATCGCTGCACGGCCTCGAACTCGGCCACCGAGACGATCGGCGGCACTTCCATAATGGCGTGCTCGGCCTCGGGTTTCCGGCGCTTCTTCTTGACGTCATAGGTGTTGAAGCGGTGCTGGCCGATATAGGTCGTCCGCGTCAGCACCTGATGCACCATGCCCTTGCCCCAGCTCCCGCCATAGCGGGTGCGGATATTATTCTCGTTGAGCCAGCACGCGATCGCCATGACGCCGATCGGCCCGCGGCCATCAGCACCCTCCAGCGCCAGGCGGAAAATCCGGCGCACCGTCTCGGCATGGATCGGGTCGATTTCCAGCTTCTTCTTGATCTTCGTGCCACGCTGTTCGGCCTCGATCACGCGATAGCCGATCGGCGGGCGAGCGCCATTCCAGAAGCCCTGGCGCGCATTCTCGCTCATCGCCCGCAGCGTATGCTTGGCGGTTTCCTTCGACTGATATTCGTCGAACAGCGTCATGATCTTGCGCATCATCTCGCTTGCCGGATCATCGCCGAGAACCTGCGTGATAGAGACGAGTTGCACGCCATTCTTCGCCAGCTTGCGGACGTAGAATTCGAACTGGAACTGGTCGCGGAAGAAGCGCGAGAAGCTATGGACGACCACCACGTCAAACGCGGGAGGCTTCTCCGACGCCGCGTCGATCATGTCCTGGAAAGCGGGGCGGCGATCGTCGGTGCCCGAGACGCCCGGCTCGATAAACTCGGCCGCGATCTCCCAGCCTTTCGAGAGGCAATAACCCTCAAGCTGGCGGCGTTGATCGGGGATTGACAGATCATGGTCCGCCTGGCGAGGTGTGGAAACGCGCAGGTAGAGCGCGGCGCGAGCGGTCACCACGACCGGCGGCGTCTCGGGTTCGGCGCGGGCGACAGTCGCCATGACAACATCCTTTCATCAATCCGCAGCTTGCAACAGCGACCGCGGCTACATCTTCTCCAGTCCCCGCACCGCCGACGAAGCCAGCAGGAACAGCCGGTTCGGCCGTTGCGGGAAAGGTGCAAAGCCAAGCCCCTTGTAGAATGCCGCCACGCGTTCATCCTTGGCGTCGACGATGATGGCCAATACCGCCAGCGTCTCGGCGGCGCCGAGGATGCGTCGGATCGCATCCACCGCCAGCACCTCACCAAAGCCCTTGCCGCGCATCCGAACGTCCCGAGCAAGGCGTCCGATCAGCGCCGCTGGATAACCGCTTTCATAGCGCGGCAGCTTACGCGCGATTTCCTCCGGCAATTCGTCCAGTTCCAGCTTGAAGGCGCTCAGGCTATAGAAGCCGATTACGCCTAGTTCCGAATCCGTGGCGACGAAGACGCGCGCGACATCGCGGCGGTCATCCTGACCGGCGCGTCGCCGGAACCAGCCATCCAGATCGGCCTGCCCGCAAGAAAAGCGCGACCGATCGTGATGCTTGCCGAGTGCTTCGAAGATGATCGCCAAACGTCAGCCCACGAGATCGCGGTGACGGCGCATGGCGGCGATCAGCCGTTCGGACGGCTCCGGCGGGTTCATCAGCGCCTCGAAGAAGGCATCCCGATCCGCGCCGGTCAGCACCAGTCGTTGATGCTCGTCCAGCACACGCCGCGCACCTTCATAGGCCAGATCGCCAGCGGTCAGGCCAGTGACCGCGCTCGCCTGTTGAATCAGATCCTTGGCCGAGGCGCTGACGCGCAGCTCGATCCGCTCGCGCTTGATCTCGCGCTCCGGTTTTCGGCGTTTTTGGACGGCTGACATGCCCGATCTCCTTTGATCGTAAATGTACGGCATAATACCGTGCCGGTCAACTTTACCGAAGCGCGCCTGCCGCATCATCCGATCACGGAAACACGGGACGGCAGGGCCGCATACATCATGGCAGCGGCCCGAACAGGGCGTCCAGTTCCTTGCGAAAAGCGCCTTCGATGACGCGCAACTCGGCATCGCCGATGGGAACCTGCTCGGGCCAGTCGTCAATAACGACGATCGGCGCGTTGGTGGCACTGGCGCGCGCCGACGCGCGCGTCAGCGGCGGCTGCATATAGTCGTGGAGGTCTTCGAGACCTTCCGACCAGCGGCGGGGTGCGCGAAAGCGACGTTTGCGAGAGAGTGCCATGTGCCTAAAGCTGCCGCACCCACTGCTGGAATCCAGTAAAATCGCCACCGTCACCACGCAGGCCGGAGCATAGCCATGGCGGCGGGATTCGGCGCGCGGCGGCGCAAGGCGGAAATAGCGAACCATGGCGTAGTAGTGAGGGCGGCAGATAAGTGCTCACGGCGGGTTCGCAGATGCCGTGTGCAGCCGTGTTTGCTACCCTCCCGTTCATGGACTCGCGGACAGACATCGACACCGACAGAATCGACGATGCGGTGCTGGCCCTGTTGTGGCTCAACCTCAGCGCCACGGGAACGGCCTGGAAAGGTCTCGACTGGAGCACCATGTCCCGCCTGCACGGGCGCGGGCTGATCTCCGATCCGGTGCGCAAGGCAAAGTCCGTCCATCTGACCGACGAAGGCATGGCCGAAGCCGAGCGCCTGTTCCGCGAGCTATTCGTCCGCCGCTAACCCTGCCGTGCCGGGCGGAAGGACGTAACACCTGCCACGCGTGGAATTCTTGCCCCTGATACCGAACTGCCGGGAACGTCATCGTCTCCCGTCCGGCCTGCCCGACCGACCCCCGCGACCTCCCTCATGGCTTGATCTGATCGGGTCCACCTGTCGGCGCAACGGCGCCGGGCAGCTTTTTTCCGCCGCGCGGCGCGCTTTGCATCGCGAAACAAAAAAGCGGCCCTTCGGCCGTCCATGGGCCGCAAGCCCACCCCGTCGCGCAAGCGCGACGGGAACCCCGAGCAGCGGTGCGCCGCCGAGTATCCCCGCTCTCCGAACCGCCACGAGGCCGCGATGGGCGCGGCCCGGACAAGCGAACGGAGAATATCATGGCTACCATCGGCACTTTCACCAGGGGCAAGGACGGCATCATCGAAGGCAAGGTCGTGACCCTCACCATCAACACCCGCGCCAGCTTTGTTCCGATCGAGAAGGATACCGACCGGGCGCCCGACTACCGGCTGACCTTCGCCAACACGGATCACATCGACGTCGAGGTCGGCGCCGCCTGGATCAAGACCAGCCGCAACGAGCGCGATTATCTCTCGGTCAAGATCGATGATCCCTGGCTGCCAGCGCCGCTCTACGCCAGCCTGGTCGAGAGTAACGACCGCCCCGGCGAATACGTCCTGCTCTGGTCCCGCTGACTGGCGAAAGACGCCCCGCTCAGGAGAACGGGGCGTCCTTTCCGGCTTCAGTTTGCAAGACGCCGCGGGACCGGACTGCATCCATAGCGGGCGAGCGCATCACGAATATTGGCGGTATCGAGCGCCTTGAAGCGCGCCACGCGTGCAAGAAAAGCGGCGCTTTGCTTCTCCGTCAAAGGATGGCTGCTGAGTGTGTCGATCAGTTCGTAAATGCCATCATCGGCAACCGTGAACATGGCGAGCACCGCCACATCTTCCGCGTGCCGGTCTGGATTGAACCGCTCGAGCATCGCCAGGGCCGTCTCAAAAGCCAGCAATGCCTCCACTATCTCCGCGTCCGTTTTGCTCATCTGGCCAACTCCGTCCCGCTCGTCAGTTCAACATGCCCGGCATGCGCGCCTGTTCGAGAATCGCGAACATTTTGATGATCACCATCACCGCCTCACCATATTGCTTCTGAAACGCTGCATTGTCCGTCAGTTCGTCGAAGTCGATTCCTTCCAGATCAGCGATGGTCCGTCTGGCACCAGCCAATCCTTCATCCATCTTTTCCGACGTGATCTCCATGATGGTCCATCCATAGCTGGTCCGGGAACACCCGTGATACGATGGATGGCGTGCTTGCACATGTTGAGAAGCACCCGGATTCAACAGCATCTCCTGAATCTATCCGAGACCGGCATGGCCGGCGCTTTTTTCCGCGCGGCCGTCCGGCCGCGCGATCGTGGCTAATGGCTCCGCCCTCGCGCCGGGCAAGGGAAGTGGAACCGTCCGGGGCGGTATCCCCAATCTTCCGCGCTTCGCTTGTGCAGATTGGGTGATTCCCCTCCACCCCGGACGCCCTTGTCCCGTTGCTACCCTGGTCTCGCCGACGGGCAGAAGTTCAGGCGCGGCGTTCCGCTTCGCTGAACTTCAGACCCAAAGGATTTGAGACATGACCAGCAATGCGCAGGCTTCCCGCAATGTGATCTTCAACGGCGATTGCATCGACGTGATGCAGGCTTTCGATGTCGGCACGGTGGACTTCATTTTGACCGATCCGCCCTATGTGACCCGCTACCGCGACCGCCAGGGGCGCAAGGTGGCGAACGACGATAACGGCCGGTGGCTGCGTCCGGCGTTCCGCGAGATGTACCGCGTTTTGAAGGATGGCGGCTTTGCGGTTTCCTTCTACGGTTGGAACAAGATCGATTTGTTCATGGAGGCATGGAAGACGGCAGGCTTTCGCGTCGTCGGGCATCTTGTGTTCCGCAAACGTTATGCGTCATCGGCCCGTTTCCTTCGCTATGAGCACGAACAAGCCTACCTATTGGCCAAAGGTAATCCGGCCCGGCCCGGGCGGCCTATCCCCGACGTGCTCGACTTCCCCTATTCGGGGAACCGACTGCACCCCACGCAAAAGCCGATTGAGGCGCTAACCCCCTTGATCGAGGCTTTCACGCAGCCCGGCGAGCTTGTGCTGGACCCGTTCAGCGGCAGCGGCTCGACATTGGCGGCAGCGCAGAGCCTTGGCCGCGACTGGACCGGCATCGAACTGGACAACGGCCACTATCACACCGCCAGCAAGCGGCTTGCCGCGCAGCAGCATCACCGGGCGGCCGCATAGGTCGCCCCCTATCTCTCACACGGAAATAGATGGAGGATATTATGCCTTTGACGTTCCCGACATTGGCAGAGCAGGCGATTGCGGCTTACGAGGCGAATGACCGCAAAGGACCATTCAACAAGATCGCTCTGAAAATGGGCGCCTTTCGTGACGACGACCCGAGAGGCAACAAAGGGTGGCCGATGATTATTTGGGTTTTCCCGGATGAAACCACGGTGGAGGTTCACGGACGCGGCAGAAGCTATAAGCTTGTAGCCGAGACACCTTGATGCAGCGTCCAATGCCACTCGACTAAGTGTTGATGAGTGGCACCGCCGCCGGTCCTGCCCGGATCGGCGGCGGCCGCGCGTCCCACAGGTCCGCGCGGCCGAATTGCGTGCGCTCGCCGGGCACCGCCCGGCTCGCGGATCATAGT
>PHEM01000183.1 GCA_002842935.1 Alphaproteobacteria bacterium HGW-Alphaproteobacteria-13
TTCTGACTCGGGTTGAGATAACTCGTTGCCTGGCCCGAAATCGCCAGCGCACCACGTGCCACCCCGCCGGCAAGGAACGGGATCGAGGCGACAAGATAGCCCGCCAAGATCCCGATATCTCTGTTGACGTCGCTCATGCCGGCAAAGGTCGCCAAGCTGAGGCCTGTGCTGCCGCCAGCGGCGGCGACATCGCCCGCACCTTTGAACATCAGGATCATGTGCAGGATGACGAAGAGCGGTCCCCACGCCGCAAGGTAGAAGAAGCCGGTGACGTAACCTCTCAATGCAATGGGTCCGGTCCGCGGCATCAGGAACAGCGGAAACAGGACAGGGAACAGCGCGTAGAACACCACTGTCAGCACGACATTGAGGATAGGGACCCATTTCATCGCGTTGTGCGCGATCGAGGAATAGGTCCGCTCGGTCTGAATATCGGCCCGGGTCTGCGCGAAGACGTCAATGCTGCCGGTGCCGCTCGCCCCGGCAAAGCCATGCATGGCCTGGTTCATGGCATTGATCGTCAGCACCTGGCGAAAGATGTCGCTCGCGCTGCGCGAGATGCCGGTGAGATACTGATAGGCAATCGGGAGATCGGCCATGAGCTTGGCCTTGGCGAGCGCTTCGGTCTGGCGCGGATAAAGCTGACGCCCCGCGACAAGCGTCATCTCGTCAATGAGGCTCGCCCATTGCCCCGACAACGCGGTGTAGGCTTCGCGGCAGGTGATGATCGAGGCCGTCACGCTGTCGTCGGTCTGCCGGGTCAGGAATTTCTGCGCGCGCGCCGCGCTGCCCGGTGCGATCGTTGCCCAGATATCGTCGCTCTCGGACAGCTCCTTCATCGAGTAGCGGCCGAGCAGCAGATCGTAAAACACGCATTGCCGGACATGCTCGTCGAAGTTCGCAGCAAACTCCGGATCGGAAATGCGCAAGCTCCGCGTCGATTCAAGCAGCCGTGCGCCATAGATCATGCCGTTCTTCGAGTAGTTGAGGTCGTCCGGCAGGCCGAATACGAGCTCGGCAGAGCGGGTCAGATAGTCCCCCGCCTGGCTGGTGAAACTTGCCATCAGGGCAAGCCCGAGCGGGACATTGGCCACCGTTGCCGGTGCAAGACTGGGATTGACCCGGTCGGTCACATGGACGTCCATGCGCGGCACCATCAGGCACATGTAGATGAGCGTCGCACCGAGGAACCAGTTGAGCCAGGCACGCCAGTCCTGGTTGAACGCGACCACGATGACCGCGAGCACCATGCCCATCACCAGCGCGACCTGAATGAGGCTCTTGTAGCCGCCCGCACCGGTCCAGGCGGCAACAGCGTTGAGGACATTGACGATATACTCGCCGCCGCCGACCGTGAAAATCTCGACCATGCTGCCTGATCCTTATGGAACGATGGAGCGGGACTGCATCCCGCGCGACCAGTCGAGCGCGGCGGCCATCGACGGTGACATCGAGGCGGCGAGCATGTTCTCGATCATCGCCGTCTTTTCGATGATCTGCATGATCGCCGAGACCCGCGCCTGTCCGGTCGCTTGCCGCTGGGCGAGGCTCGATCGCACCTCGGCAACCTGTGTGCGCCAGATCGCGAGCTTGGCTTCGTCGGCCGCAATGAAACTCGCCATCGAGCGTCCGGCCTCAGCGGTGATGCGTTCGAGGATGGCATAGAGGAGATCGATGCTGGCAATCTCGGCCAGCGTGTCGCGGTCGTCGGTTGCCATCCCGCGTCCATAGGCCGCCTGCACGGTGAGGATCTTGTAGAGCGGCACCGATGCCACCTGGAGCAGCTCCTTCTCCTCGTCGCCGATCGCGGTGTCGCTGCGGATGGCCTCGACCATGCTGCCGATGAGCCGGGCAACGCGCGGCCGGATGGCCTTTGCGCTCGACAGGCTCATCTGCTGGAAGGTCGGGTTGAGGCACTGGTCGGGCTCGTCGCACTGGAACACCCGCACCGACTGGCCCTGCGTCCCGTCGAGCAGCGCGGTGACGAGCGTTGAAGAGGCATCGCCCGCGAAAGGCACGAATTTGCCGGGCTCGTCGTCGCGGGGCGGCACGTAGATCACCGTGCCGATTAGCGTCATCGCATACTCGGCAAGATCGCGGTCGAAGGTGCCACCGGGGTTGAAGAAGGCGCTCTGCTTGAGGACATGCCAGGTGTAGTTGCGCGGCACACCGGGATTGACATCGGCATAGTCGGCGCCGGCACCCTCGTTGGTCGAGGCGCGCTGGCCGCGCGTTCCGCAACCATGCTTGGCAGCGGCATAGTCGGTGAAGATGCCTTCGGAATTGCCGATCGCTTCGCAGATCGCCTTGTCGGCGAGATCGCCCTTGGGCCAGACGCCGCCGACCAGCCCCTGCGCCATCTCGCAGGAGTTGATCGAGAGATTGTTCATGAGCTGCGCCTTCTGGCTGAACTCCTGCATGATCTTCGAGCACTCGGGGCAGACGGTATCGATCGCCAGACTAAAGGCGAACCCCACGGCATTGTTCGCGACGGCCTTCAAGAGCGCGACCATCTCGCTTGCGTTGATGAAGGAGAATGACCCGGCGAAGATATCGATACCGCCGCAACCAGCGCGGGCACGCGGCAGCTGGAGATTGGCGATGTTGGTCGTCTTTTGCGGGAAGCGTGTCCAGACATTGCCAAGGCTGTAGTAGCCCGCCGACTGTCCTTCGAACGCGCTCGGCCCGGTGACATTTGCCGCAGCGCCCATGTCGTCCATGAAACGGTCCATGCTGTCGCCAACATTGGCTGATGCTGGCGCGGCCAGAGGGGACGCGACCATGCTGGCAGCGACAAGAGTGAGCGCCGCATTGCGGATGCTAGTAATCATGTCCGGCTTCCTTCGAGGTGAGGAGGTAGATGCGATCCTGCAGCTCGTCGGCCGAGAGCACGCCGTATCCAATCGGGATCGGGCGCCTGGCCACGCTGTCCCACAGCACGAGCGCCGGGGTGATGCCGGGTTCGAGCCCCATGCGCGGCCGCTGACCGCTTTCGACCTTGTAGTCAGGGAAGTGCCGGGACGGACCGCCATCGGTCGAGATCCCCCGAACAGTGATATGCCAGCGGTCCGCCACCGAGCGCACGATCGGGCTCATCACGTCGCAGGCGCCGCAGGTCTGGGCGAAGAAGTAGAACAGGCCATAGCGCTCGGAGAGCCTGGCCATCACCGCATCGCGGTCGGCAGCGCGCGCGTCCTGCCATTGCTTCTTGGCAAGCGCGCCTACCGGTCGTTCGAGCGTGTAGTCGAGCTCGGGATCCTGCCAGATCGCGCGCTGCCAGACATCAGAGAACAACGAAGCCCGGTCGAGTTGGGCACGCTGGAAGCGGATATAGGCGGTGACGTTTTCCGGCGTCGGATAGAGGATCGCGCGCGCCTTGAGTTCGCGCAGTTCTCCCGTGACCGCGTCGAGTTCTTGCGTGGCGGTTACCTGGGCCGGTGGCTGCTCCATCTGCGGCTCCTCTGCCGGCACCGGCTTTACGCAATAAAACCAGTAGCCAAGCCTGCGCTGTTCGCAGTAAAGGCTGTCTGCCGAGGCAGCTGGCTCTGTCTGGCGCGCTTCCTGGGCAACTGCCCCAACGGGAAGCAGTGCAGCGAGACACAGGGCCCATACTGGGAGGGCCAGCATCGTCAGTGATTGGCGGCGCGTCATTGGCCACTCCTTGCGTAATAGTCTTCGATTTTCTGCTGGATGAGGATGCTGGTCTCGAGCTCGTCGGGGAGCCGTGCAGCTTCGGTGAACTCGGCATAGACCTCGCTGAAATCCATCTGGCTGAGGTCGAGCCGGGCGAACTCGTCGAGAGTGAACCCCTCGCATTGTTCTTCCTTGGGCTTGTCCCACGGCTTGGGCAGCTGGCGGCGGCCCTGTTCCTGCAGGATCCGCGAGAGCTTGCTCTCGAAGCAGCAGTAGACCTTTTTCTTGGTCAGGCAGACGCCGAGGAACTTGTCCGAACAATAGGTCCCCACATAAGCGCACAGCCCTTGCGCATCGCGTTCGTGGAGCAGCACTTCCTCGCGGTTGCAGCCGAGCGCGACCAGCAGGCTGATGCCGGGGATGAGCGGGAAGCCCTTGCCCTTGCAGCAGTTGAGCACGCCGAAAACCTTGGAGGAGCAGGTGTTGCGCGTGCCGCGGAACAGCGTCAGCGTATCGGGATCGAACTGGCCGCGGGCCTCGTCCATTGCGTGGAGCGCGGTGACGGCATCCTTGAACTCGTCGTTCGCAGTGCGCTCGATCGTCTCGCAGCTGCCGTCGATGCAATAAACATCGCCGTCGCAGACATATTGCGTGCTCCCGCTATCGCCTGCCGGAAGCGGGCATTCGTACACCCGCTCACTGGTCGAGCACGGTGTATCGTCGGTGAGGCAATCCTCGCGCAGGAAGCGGCAGCTCCCATTCGCTTCGAGTTCGCTGCAGTCGTTCCCGGCTGTCCGGCGCGCGCAGCTGTAGCTGCGCTGCCAGGCCCAGCAGCTTTGCGTGACCTCAATCCCGTCGACGATACGGGTCTGCGGAGTGCTGTCGGTGCAGGTCTCGGCATCGAGCGTGCATTCGCCATTGTCGAGGAAGGACGAACACTGGCTCTCGTTGCGCGTCGTGGTGACGACGTTTTCGCTGGTCACGGTGTAGGGCGTGGCACCCGGCACTGGCTCGCTGCAACTGACCAGGTCGACGCGCAGCGTTCCGTAGCAGCCCCAGTAATAGCCCGAGTAATAGTCGTAGCCGCACGGGATATCCCAGGACTGGATCACGCGGCACTGCGGACCCTGGTAGTGATCGCAGGCATAGGGGCTCGACGGATCGACCCCGGTTCCTGCGATGCAATAGTAGCCGTAGACATCACGGGCCTCGACCCTGGTATCGAGCGTGACCTGGCAGGTGCCCGTCTCGCGCGTTGCGGTAAATCCGGTGTTGCAGGTTGCCGTATAGGTGCCCGCACTTGCCGATCCCGGCGGCAGCGGCACACAGGCACCCTGGCTACCGGTGACCGACATGCCGCTGGTGTAATCGAGCGGGGTCTCGTTGATGGTCCGGCTCCGCGCGAGCATGTCGGCGATTTCGTCCGGGTCGAACTGCGCGCGCGAATCCATGCTGTCACGGATCGTCCGCATCGGCGTGCTGGTCGTGGCGGCGCTGCGTCCGCGGGCTTCGATCTGGTCGGGATCGCGCGAAAGATCCTGCAGATCGCGCGTCGCCTGCGGATCGAAATTGGGAACGCGCGCCGCGTCGGGATTGGTCGTTGCTGCCTCGCGCGCCTCGCCCAGCAGATCGGTGGCAAAGTCCTTGCCGTCGGCTCTTGCTGCATCGCGGGTCTGAGCGTGAATGGAAGCCGCGCTTGTGAGGGCGACGAGTGCGGCAAGAAGATTGGCGAGGGTTCTGCCGGTCATGGCCGTTCCTCCCTGGAGAGCTGGCGCAGATGGAGGCGGGCAAGCTCCGCGCCCGGACCCTTGCCCGAGGCAAAGGTCTCGAGGACTTCTCCCACGCTGATGTTGCCGGCGATGCGGTCGTGCGGCGGCACCTCGCTGGTGCAATCGAACCCGTCGCAAGGGCTGAACTCGGTGCTCAGCATGACGAAGCTCGGTGCGGCCTCGATGTTGAAGGCGCGGAACAGCCTTGGATCGATGCCCAGCGAACCGGCCGCGTCGGGGGTGCTCCAGATAGCGGCCAGGCGCTTCTTGAACGCCTCGCTGTTTCCTTGCGGGAAACCGCGCAGCACGGTGACGCCTCCCGCCCTGGTCATGTCGTGGACCAGTGCTTTCAGCGCTTCGGGCGGCATCGACAGGCTGGCAAAGGCGATGAAGCGCGGGGTTCCCCCGAGCGATGCCTTCTCGGCGGCGGCTTGCCCCGCGATCATCGCGTCGAAGTCGAGGACGGCGTCAGTCTCGATAGCCTCGATGCTGTCCGCATAGGCCGCGCGATTGGCCTGCGCTTGCGCCTGGATAGCCTGTGCGTCCTCGGTCAGCGCCTCGGCGCGTTGGCGGACATTGGTGCTGAGCGCCTGCGCATCGTCGGCGTGTTCGGCCGCGCGCTCGCGGATCGCTTCGAGGTCGATGCCTTCGGGCGCGCTCTGGGCGAGAGCGAGGCCACCGAGGGTGACGGCAAGGCCGACGGGCAAAAGGAGGAGGTGCTTGTTCATAGCGCGCAGCAGTTCCGCTTGCGCCAGACGAGGTATCCCATGTCTTCGCCGATGGCGGGGATGACCTGTCCGGCCGATTGAAAGGTGGTGGAGGCGCCGATGGGCGGGCAGGCGTAACGGCCCGAGGTCGCCGGGTTGGGGTTGGTGGCCTGAAAGCGGTATTGCTGCTTGCGCATCACCGGCATCAAATATTTGCCGCACAGGCCCTTGGACCCCATCGTCCCCCACGAGACGAGTTCGCGGTGGAGCT
>PHEM01000184.1 GCA_002842935.1 Alphaproteobacteria bacterium HGW-Alphaproteobacteria-13
CCGTTCGTGTCGAGCGAAGTCGAGACACCCATCGGCCTTGCGCCACACCGATGGGTGTCTCGACTTCGCTCGACACGAACGGGACGATGGATCAGATTTGACGCACGCTGCTCCAAGGCACGACCACAAGCTCGGGAACGCATGGTCCCCGCCATGCGTTTCCATGCCCTGAACAGGGACTGTCATCATGGAATTTCTATTCGCGGACTGGCTGGGAACCCCGGCCTGGTTCTGGCTGGTCTTCATCACGCTCGTCATCGCGCTGACCGCCTTCGACCTCGGCATTCTCCACAGGGAGAACAAGGAGATGGGAATCGCGGAAAGCCTGAAGCTTTCCGCGCTCTACATCGGCATCGCGTTCGCCTTCGGCGCGTGGATCTGGACGGCGAAGGGCAGCGAGGCGGGGCTGGAATATTATACCGGCTTCTTCATCGAAAAGGCGCTGTCGATCGACAATATCTTCGTCATCTCGCTGATCTTCGGCACTTTCGCGATTCCGGCGCGCTATCAGTATCGCGCGCTCTTGTGGGGCATCATGGCGGTGATCGTGCTGCGCGGCATCATGATCGCGGGCGGCGCCGCGCTGGTCGAGGCTTATGGCTGGCTGCTCTATATCTTCGCCGCCTTCCTGATCTTCACGGGAATCAAGATGCTGTTCGCAAGCGAAAAGCCGATGGACGTCGCGGGCAATCCCGTCGTCCAATGGCTGTCGCGCCACATTCCGCTGACGCACGAACTGCACGGCGAGAAATTCTTCGTGCGCGTGCCCGACACGCGGACGGGGAAGATGGTGCGTGCGGCGACGCCGCTGTTCCTGGCGCTGGTGGTCATCAACCTCGCCGATCTGGTGTTCGCGGTCGACAGCGTGCCCGCGATCTTCGCGATCACGACCGACACCTTCATCGTCTATACGTCGAACATCATGGCGATCCTCGGCCTGCGCGCGCTCTATTTCGCGCTCGCGGCGATGGTGCATCGTTTCCACTATCTCAAATATGCGCTGGCGCTGGTGCTCGTCTTCATCGGGTCGAAGATATTCGTCGCCGACTTCCTGCTGGGCGGCGCGAAGTTTCCGCCGCTCGCCAGCCTGGGTGTGACCGTCGCGCTGATCGCGGGCGGCGTCGTCTGGTCGCTGGTCGGCACGCGCAAGGAGAGCGGGGCGCCGGGGGGCTGACTCTCGTCAGACGGCGAGCAGCAGCGTGTCCTTGTCGCTGGGCGCGGCGGGCTGGAAGGCGGGGAGGGGATCGAATTCCTCTTCCTGCACTTCGGTCTCGCCAAGCCCGTCGAGCTTGAACTGGCCCAGGCGCGGTTCTTCGTCCGACCGCCAGTTCTTGTTGAGGTTCAGCGCGCTCACGAACAAATCCCCGTGCCGCTCGAACAGCTGGTGCGGGGCGAGTGTCATGATATTGCCGTTATAACGCGTGGTGACGATCCGCCGCCGCGCGATGGCTTCCATCATTTTCAGTCGTGTATCGCTCATGGCTCGGGGAGAAATCCGGTTTTATTGTGCAATGCATCATAAACCTGCCGCGACGGGCATGGCAAGCCCCCTTTGGACATGAAAATGTCCGCCGAAAGCCCGAAGGCCTCCGACGGACAGGCTTTCCTCCCCAGGAAAGCTCGGGAGGCGCGGGCGGACCCGCGCCAATGGCTTATGCGGCGGCGAACTGGTTCCCTCGCGGCATTTATGCCGCCGCGAACTGATTCATCGTATTGTCCGAACCCGCGGCCTTCAGCGCCGCTTCGCCCGCGAAATATTCCTTATGGTCGTCGCCCATGTCGCTGCCCGCCATATTCTGGTGCTTGACGCAGGCGATGCCCTGGCGGATTTCCTTGCGCTGGACGGCGGCGACATAGCCGAGCATGGCTTCGTCGCCGAAATAATCCTTCGCCAGATTGTCGGTCGATAGCGCGGCGGTGTGATAGGTCGGCAGCGTGATCAGGTGGTGGAAGATGCCCGCCCGCTTCGCGGCGTCGCGCTGGAAGCTGCGAATGCGGTTGTCGGCCTCGACGCCCAGGTCGGTGCCGTCATAATCGACGCTCATCAGCCTGGCGCGGTCATAGGCGCTGACATCCTTGCCTTCGGCCTGCCAGGCGTCGAACACCTGCTGGCGGAAGTTCAGCGTCCAGTTGAAGCTCGGCGAGTTGTTATAGGCGAGCTTCGCGTTGGGAACGGCTTCGCGGATGCGGTCGACCATGCCCGCGATCTGTTCGATATGCGGCTTTTCGGTCTCGATCCAGATCAGGTCGGCGCCGTTCTGCAAGCTGGTGATGCAATCGAGGACGCAGCGATCCTCGCCCGTTCCGGCGCGGAACTGATAGAGGTTCGAGGGCAGGCGCTTCGGACGCAGCAGCTTGCCGTCGCGGTTGATGAGGACGTCGCCGGGGTTGCCCGCGCCCGTCACTTCTTCGCAGTCGAGGAAGGCGTTATACTGGTCGCCGAGGTCGCCCGGCTCGCGCGTGAAGGCGATCTGCTTGGTCAGGCCCGCGCCCAGGCTGTCGGTGCGCGCGACGATCACGCCGTCATCGACGCCCATTTCCATGAAGGCATAGCGCAGCGCGCGGATTTTCTGGAGGAAATCCTCGTGCGGAACCGTAACCTTGCCGTCCTGGTGACCGCACTGCTTTTCGTCCGAGACCTGATTTTCGATCTGGAGCGCGCAGGCGCCCGCCTCGATCATCTTCTTGGCAAGCAGATAGGTCGCCTCGGCATTGCCGAAGCCCGCGTCGATGTCGGCGATGATCGGCACCACATGTGTTTCGTGATTGTCGATCGCATGCTGGATCTGCTTCGCCTTCACTTCGTCGCCGGCGGCGCGCGCGGCGTCGAGTTCGCGGAACAGGCCGCCCAGCTCGCGGGCGTCGGCTTGGCGCAGGAAAGTGTAGATTTCCTCGATCAGCGCCGGAACGCTGGTCTTTTCGTGCATCGACTGGTCGGGGAGCGGCCCGAATTCGCTGCGCAGCGCGGCGACCATCCAGCCGGACAGATAGATGTAGCGGCCCTTGACGGTGCCGAAATGCTTCTTGATCGAGATCATCTTCTGCTGTGCGATGAAGCCGTGCCAGCAGCCGAGCGACTGGGTGTAGTTGGCGGGATCGGCGTCATAGGCGGCCATGTCGGCGCGCATGATGCGCGCGGTGTAGCGGGCGATGTCGAGACCGGTGCGGAACTTGTTCTGCGCCCGCATCCGCGCGACGCTCTCCGCGCCGATCGCGTCCCAGCGGCCGTCCTGATCGCGAATGAGGCGTCCGGCTTGCGCCATGTCTTCGGTGTAGCTCATCGTCTCTATCCTTGCGTGCGCCCGGAAAGGGCGGGGAGTGATGGACTCCGATTGACCGATTGCGCGGCGGAAGTGAAAAGCTTTGTCAATAATTCTTGTGAATTATCGCATTTGAGTGCAAAATAGCATGTAAATTTGTAAAGAAAGTTACATCCTATGGCGGAGCGAAGGATATTCGCCGGACCGGCGGTACGGAAAATACGGCGCGAGGCGGGGATGACGCAGGCGGCGATGGCCGAGGCGCTCGACATCTCGCCCAGCTATCTCAACCTGATCGAGCATGGCCAGCGCCCGCTGAGCGCGACGGTGATCGTCCGGCTGGCCGAGCGCTTCGGCTTCGACGCCGCCAAGCTGAGGTCGGAGGCGCTGCCGGGCGGGCTGGCGGGACTGCGCCGCCGCCTGGCCGACCCGCGCTTCGCCGACCTCGGCATCGGCGCGCAGGAGGTCGAGGAATGGCTTCAGGCCGCGCCCGCGACCGCCGCCGCCTTCGCGCGCCTGTTCGACACGGCGGGGGAGGGCGCGCCCGCGCTCGCCGAGGCGCCCGAAGTCGACACCGTGCGCCGCGCGATCGAGCGATGGCGCAACCATTTCCCCGACCTCGATGCGCGCGCCGAGGAACTGGCCGATGAACTGCGGCTCGCGGGCGGCGACCTATACGGTACGATTGCCGAGCGATTGCGGACGCGGCACCAGCTCGGCATCCGCATCCTGCCCACCGACGTCATGCCCGACCGGCTGCGCTGGCTCGACTGGCACGCGCGGCAACTGATGCTGAACGAGTTGCTGCGCCCCGCCTCGCGCACCTTTCAGGCGGCCGCGACGCTCGCGCAGATGGAGGCGAAGGCGGAGATCGACGCGCTCGTCGCCGGGGCGGAGTTCGCCGCGCCCGCGTCGGCGCGGCTGTTCGAGCGCCACCTGGTCCATTATTTCGCCGCCGCGCTGATGATGCCCTATGGCCGTTTCCTGCGCGCCTGCGACGCGACGGGATATGACCTGCTGCTGCTTCAGCGGCGCTTTGGCGCCGGTTACGAGCAGGTCGCGCACCGGCTGACGACCTTGCAGCGCGTCGGCGCGCGCGGGCTGCCTTTCTTCATGCTGCGAATCGACCGTGCGGGGCAGGCGAGCAAACGCTATGCCGGGGCGAGCCAGTCGCCGCTGGTCGATGGCGACGCGCGCTGCCCGCTGTGGGGCGTGCACGAGGCCTTTTCGCGCCCCGGCGAAGTTATCGCCGACCTGATCGAGATGGAGGATGGGTCGCGCTGGTTCACCCAGTCGCGCAGCGTCGCCGCGCCCGGCGCGAGCGGAGGCGGCACGCCTGCGCGCTTTGCCGTGTGCATCGGCGTCGACGCGAAAATCGCCGCGCCGCTGGTCGCCGCGCGCGGCATCGACCTGATGCGCAGCCCGGCGACTCTGGTCGGTCTGGGCTGCCGCCGCTGCACACGCAGCGGCTGTGTCCAGCGCTCGGCGCCGCCGCAAGCGCGCGCGCTGCGCTTCCGCGAAGGCGAGCGCGGCGTCAGCGCCTTTGATTTTGCCGGTGATTGAGCCTAGGAGCGCGGCGCGTGCGGGAGGACCGATATGGCGACGATCAGTGCAGAGGCATTCCGGCTCCTGATGGAGAATATAGCGGACGGTTTTTTCGTCCATGACGTCGAAGGCCGCCTGCTCGACGTGAACGCGCGGTCCTGCGCCGATCTCGGCTATGACCGCGACGAGCTGCTCGGCCGGACGATCGCGGATATTTCGCGCGGTCAGCCGCATGCCGTCAACGCCGGCAAATGGCGCGACATGCCCGCGGGCACGGCGCTGCGCTTTGCGGAGGTCGCGCTGCGCAAGGACGGCTCGACCTTTCCCGTCGAGATCAGCCTGACGTGCCAGATCATCGAAGGCCGCAAGCTGTTCATCGGTCTCGCCCGCGATCTTGGCACGCAGGACGGCGACGAGCCGGTGCTGGAGGACGCGCTGACCGGCCTTGCCAGCCGCCAGCGGCTCGACGCGGAACTGGTCAAGGCCTGTTTCCACGCCACGCGCACGGGGGAGCCTGTCGCCGTCGCGATGATCGATATCGACCATTTCCGGCTCTATAACGGCGATCACGGCGCCGTGCACGGTGACGAGGCGCTGCGCGCGCTCGCGGCGATCCTCGCGGGGATCGCGCGCCGTCCCTATGATCTGGCGGCGCGCCATGGCGGCGACCGCTTCGTACTGCTGCTGCCCGGCATCGACAGCCCCGAAACGCTGGTGGGCCGTGTCGGCGAAGAGCTGTCGATGCTGGCGATCCCGCACCCCGGCTCGCCGGTCGCGCCTCATCTGACGGTCAGCGGCGGCTGCGTGGTGGCGTCGGAACTCGCCGACGTCACGCCGCCCGCGCTGCTGGCCGAGTGCGAGCGGGCGCTGCGGCGCGCCAAGGCGAATGGGCGGAACCGTACCGAGCTGATCCGGGTGTGACGCCCAGCTAGCTTCTGACCCAAGAGCGTGATCGACTTTGAATGAACCATCGTGTGTCCCCGCGAAGGCGGGGACCCATCTCCTGCCGGTTCAATATCGCGCCGACCGGAGATGGACTCCCGCCTTCGCGGGAGTACACAGATCTATCAATCTAAGATGATTACGCTCTATTCGCGCGCCTTCGCCGCCGCGCGGACATCCTGGGCGCGGTCCAGCGGCATGACGAGGATATCGTCGCCGTCGACGATCAGCGCGACGCCCTCCATGCCGACGAGCGAGACGCGCTTGCCGCCGGCGCGAACCAGATTGCCGCGGCTGTCGTGGAAAAAGACGTCGCCGTCGGCGGCGTTGCCGTGCGCGTCGTGGGCGGAGAATTGGTGGACGGTCTGCCAGCTGCCCAGGTCGGACCAGCCCATGCGGGTCGGGACCACGGCGACGCGATCGTCCTTTTCCATCACGGCATAGTCGATCGAATCGGATGGCGCCTTCGCGAATTCGGCGGCGTCGGCGTACAGCGCGTCGCCGTCGCGCATCCCCGCCGCGACGGCGCGGTCGGCGGCCTCGAAGATGGCGCGGCAATGGGTGAGCATCGCATCGCGCATCCGCCCTGCGCGGAACAGGAAAATGCCCGCGTTCC
>PHEM01000185.1 GCA_002842935.1 Alphaproteobacteria bacterium HGW-Alphaproteobacteria-13
AGCATCGCCGCATAAACCGACAGCGGCCCCCGCCTGCGCGGGGGCGACGGTTTAGCCTAGCAACGCCTCTATCTCCTCGCGCAGCAATTCGGGCCGCGTCGTCGGGGCATGGCGCGATACCACTTTGCCGTCGCGGTCCACCAGGAACTTGGTGAAATTCCACTTGATGCCGCTGCCGAGCAGGCCGGTCTTTTCCTTCTTCAGATGCTTGAAGACAGGGTCGGCGCCCGATCCGTTGACGTCGATCTTCGCCATCACCGGGAAGCTGACGTCATAGGTGAGCGAACAGAAATTCGCGATCTCGTCGGCGTCGCCCGGCTCCTGCGCGCCGAACTGGTTGCAGGGAAAGGCCAGCACTTCGAACCCGCGGCCCTTATAGTCGCGGTAAAGCTGTTCCAGCTCGGCATATTGGGGCGTGAAGCCGCATTTCGATGCGGTGTTGACGATCAGCAGTACCTTGCCGCGATAGTCCGCCATCGATTGCTTGCCGCCGCCCGTCAGTAGGGCTGACAGGTCATAGAGTGTCATAGCCTTTTTCTCCCCGAAACGACGCGCCTTATCTCGAATCGTCATCCCGGCGAAGGCCGGGATCTCTCCGGTGCTCTGTGGCACGAGGGCGAGATCCCGGCCTTCGCCGGGATGACACGCCTTGGACGTCAGCCTACGCCTCGATATGCCCTTCGTGCAAGCGCAGCACGCGGTCCATCTTCGCCGCCAGCCGCTCGTTGTGCGTCGCGACCAGCGCGGCGGAGCCGTGGTCGCGCACCAGCTTCACGAACTGGTCGAACACGCGGTCGGCGGTCGCCTCGTCGAGATTGCCCGTGGGTTCATCCGCAAGCACCAGCAAGGGCCGGTTCGCCAGTGCACGCGCGACGGCGACGCGCTGTTGCTCGCCGCCCGACAGCTTGCTCGGTTTGTGATGCAGCCGCTCGCCAAGCCCCAGCCGAGTCAGCAGGTCGGCAGCGCGCTCTTCGGCCTCGGCCTGCTTCGCGCCGCGTATCAGCTGCGGCAGCACGACATTCTCGATGGCGTTGAAATCGGGCAGCAAGTGATGGAATTGATAGACGAAGCCGATCTTCTCGCGCCGCGTCCGCGTCCGCTCGCCCTGGTCGAAGCGCGTGACGTCCTCGCCGTCGATGCGGATCGTGCCGCCGAAGCCGCCCTCCAGCAGGCCGACCGCTTGCAGCATCGTCGACTTGCCCGAACCCGACGGGCCGAGCAGCGCGACGATCTCTCCGCGCCGCAGGCTGGCATCGACGCCGCGCAACACGTCAATGGTGACGTCGCCTTGCGTGAAGCTGCGTTTGAGACCGATCAGTTCCAGCACGATGTCACTCATAGCGCAGCACCTGCACGGGATCGGTGTTCGCGGCCTTGAACGCGGGATAGAGCGTCGCGAGGAAGCTGAAGACGATCGCCATCACCGCGATGCCCGTAATCTCCACCGGGTCGGGCTTCGACGGCAATTCGGTCAGGAAGCGGATCGACGGGTCCCACAAGGGCTGGCCGGTCAGGAACTCGACGCCGCGCAGCACCCCTTGCCGGAAATAGAGCAGACAGAAACCCAGCGCCAGCCCGACCGCGGTGCCCGCGACGCCGATCGACACGCCGATCGCCATGAAGATGCGGAGCACCGCGTCGCGCGGAGCGCCCATCGTGCGCAATATCGCCATGTCGCGCGTCTTGGCGCGCACCAGCATGATCAGCGACGAAACGATGTTGAACGCCGCGACGAGGACGATCAGCGACAGGATGACGAACATCGCCACGCGCTCGACCGCCAGCGCCTCGAACAGGCTGGCGTTCATCGACCGCCAGTCGGAAATCACCGCCTGCGCCGCGACTTTTTCGGCGAGCGGCTGAAGGATCTGGCCGACCTTGTCGGGGTCGCGGGTCTTGACCTCGATCATCCCGACCTGGTCGCCCGTCAGCAGCAGCAGTTGGGCGTCCTCCATCGGCATGACGACATAGGCCTTGTCGAAATCATAGACGCCGATCTCGAAGATCGCGGAGACGCGATAGCTGATCTCGCGCGGGACGGTGCCGAACGGCGTCGCGCGCCCAGCGGGGTTGATGATCGTCAGGTTCGATCCCACGGTGGCACCAAGGTTGCGCGCCAGCTCGCTGCCGATGGCGATATTCCCGGCGTTCGGCGTCAGTGCGTCGAGCCGGCCTTGCAGGACCTTGCCGCCCAGCGTCTGATTGCTCCGGATATCGGACACCATCATGCCGCGCACCAGCACGCCCTCGACGCGGCCGTTGAAGGTCGCAAGCAAGGGCTGCTCGATCAGCGGCGTCGCGGACACCACGCCTGGCGTCGCCCTTGCCTGTTTCAGCACATCGCGCCAGTCGTCGAGCCGTCCGCCGAAACCCTGCACGACCGCATGGCCGTTCAGCCCGACGATCTTGTCGAACAGGTCCGCGCGCACGCCGTTCATCACGCTCATCACGATCACCAGCGCCGCGACGCCCAGCATCACGGCCGTGAAGCTGAACGCGGCGGCGACGAAGATGAACCCTTCGCCGCGCTGCGGGAGCATATAGCGTTTGAAGATGGTGCGCTCATAAGGACGCAGGATCATGAGTTCGACGGCCCTTGAAGCGCAGGTGAAACGACACGCATAGGGCGGCTTTAGGGGGCGCGGACCCCGCTGGCAATGGCCGCCGCACACGCTTATTGCGAACGATTCGCATAAAATGTTGCTTATCTGCCACAGGCGACGGCAAAAGCACGGCGGGCTTCCCGCAAGAGGATGACAAATGGCGGTGGCGCGCCTAGCCCACGGTGACTGGTTTTCACGCGGCCCAAAGCAACGGCCCGGTTCCAGGGAGTGCGGACCATTCGCCTGGCCCGCGCACAAGGGGGATGGCGACGTTCGTCACAGGCGCCCGGGTCTCAAAGAGGCCCGGGCGTTGTGATTCCGGCGAACGGAAAAGCGTCATTCGAACCACGGCGAGGGCGTGGAATCGCGCTTCCACGGCGCCTCCGGCATCGACTCGTCGCACAATGCACTCCTATTAACGGCGCAAATCGCGGTCCCGTCTTGCAGCGGCCATCCATGTACAGGAAGGGGCGACGGGAAACTCGCGGGGGCGGCTGTTTGAGTGAAGGAAGTAAGCGATGAGTGCCGTTTCCAAACATTCCGTTACATTATTGGCGCTGGCGATGCTCGCCGGACCTGCGACCGGCAGCCTTGCCGCGCAGCCTCAGGACGCATCCGAAGGCGACGTCATGGCGACCGTATATGGCTCGCCTCCGCCGGCGTCCGAAATGACCAGGGGACCCGAGGTCGAAGGCATCATCTCCGCGCGCAGCGGCGACAGGATGCGAGTCACGACCGCCGACGGCAACAATATGGTCATCGTCATCGACGAGAACACCCGGATCAAGTCCAGCGGTGGATTTCTGGGTCTCAACCGCAACAAGCTGGCCGCCAATGCGCTGCTCAACGGCCTGCCCGTCTCTGTCGAGACGTTGCAGTGGGACGGGGGCCTGGTGGCGAGCCAGGTCGACCTCAAGAACAAAGACCTGCGGACCGCGTCGATGATCCATGTCGGCACCGATCAGCGCTTTGCCGAACAGACAGCGGCGACGGAAGCGCTGCGCGGCCGGATGGGTGACATCGACAAATATAATGTCAAAGGCACGACGAACGTGAACTTCGACACGGGCAAGGCCGTGCTTTCCGCGCAGGCGAAGGCCGATCTCTGCGCCGCGGCCAACGCGGCCGAAGGCATGGACAACGCCCTGCTGCTTGTCGTCGGCTACACCGATTCGACGGGAAGCCAGGAATTCAACCAGGTGCTCAGCGAGAAGCGGGCCGGCAATGTCGTCAACCATCTCCAGCAGGCCTGCGGCTGGAAGCCCTATCGCATGCTCACGCCCACGGGCATGGCCATGGGGGACCCGGCGGCCAGCAACGACACCGCCGAAGGCAAGGCGCAGAATCGCCGCGTCGCCGTGAACGTGCTCGTCAGCAAGGGACTTGACGGGCTGTAAGATGCGCGAAGGGGTGGGCTTTGGCTCACCCCTCCAGCTCGCTGATCTCTTCCAATATGGCGGCGTCGAGCACGCGCACGCGGCCCTGCTCCAGCGCGATGACGCCCGATTCCTCCCAGCTGCGAAGCTGGCGGTTGATATGCTCGCGGCTCATCCCCGCGAAATTGCCGAGTTCGGTCTGGCTCAGCTCGACGCGGTGCGGAATCCCGGCGTCCTTGTGGATCAACCGCCGCAGATAGCGCGCGAGCCGCGGGCCGGAGGCATAGGCGCGGTCGCTTTCGATCGTATGGTCGGCGGTGCGCAGCCGCCGCGCGAGTTGCCGCATCAGCGACCAGGCGAATTCCGGGTGGCTCGCGGCGAAATCCTGGAGCGCGTTGCGGCCGAGTTGCAGCGCGCTGCCCGCGCTGGTCGCCGTGACCGACGCCGTGCGCTCGCCGCCGTCGAGCAATGCGATCTCGCCCAGCACGGCGCCGGGTTCGGCATAGGCCAGCACGATCTCGCGCCCGCCCGCCGTCAGTATCGACACCCGCGCGCTGCCTTCGGTCAGGATCAGCAGGCTGTCGCCCGCCTCGCCCTGCGCCAGCAATTCCTTGCCCCTGACGAAACTCAGATGGACCGCGCGCCCGGCGATCTCCGCCCAGTCGGCGAGCGACAGGCCGGAAAAGATGCTGTCGGGAACCTGCAAGGCGGCGAGTTTCGCGTGATCCATGCCCTGGTCCCTTCCCCTCAGTCCGTCATTGCGAGGAGCATAGCGACGAAGCAATCTCCAGCGATCGGCAAGACAGGACGATGGCTGGAGATTGCTTCGCTACGCTCGCAATGACGAAGCAATTTCAGCATCAAACGAGCCGGCTCTGCTTCACGGCCGCTTCGATAAAGCCCCGGAACAGCGGGTGCGGGTCGAACGGCTTGGATTTCAGTTCCGGGTGGAACTGGACGCCGATGAACCAGGGATGGTCGGGCCGTTCGACGATCTCGGGCAGCGTGCCGTCCGGCGACAGGCCCGAAAAGACGAGACCGCCCTTTTCCAGCGCCTCGCGATAGGCGCCGTTGACTTCATAGCGGTGCCGGTGGCGCTCGCTGATGTCGGCCGTGCCATAAATCGCCGCGACATGGCTGTTCGGTGACAGCTTCGCTTCATAGGCGCCCAGCCGCATCGTCCCGCCCATGTCGGTGTCGGCGCCGCGCTGCTGCAACCCTTCGGCGCTCATCCATTCGGTGATCAGGCCGACGACAGGCTCGTCCGTGGGACCGAACTCGGTGCTCGACGCCTTTTCGATGCCGCTGGTGTTCCGCGCCGCCTCGATGCACGCCATCTGCATCCCCAGGCAGATGCCGAAGAAGGGCACGCCGCGTTCGCGCGCGAAGCGGACGCTGGCGATCTTGCCTTCCGACCCGCGCTCGCCAAAACCGCCAGGGACGAGGATGCCGTGCATCGGCTCCAGCTTCGCGGCGAGATCCTCGCCGTTCGCCTCGAACATCTCGGCGTCCAGCCAGCGGATATTGACCTTCACGCGATTCGCGAGACCGCCGTGGACCAACGCCTCGTTCAGCGATTTATAGGCGTCGGGCAGCGACACATATTTGCCGACGACGCCGATCGTCACTTCGCCTTCGGGATGGCGCTTGCGGTCCATGATGTCGTACCAGCGCGACAGGTCGGGATCGGGCGCGCCCTCGATCCCGAAGGCGCGCAGCACTTCGCGGTCCAGCCCCTCGCCATGATATTGGACCGGCACCGAATAGATGGAATCGGCGTCGAGCGCGGGAATCACCGCTTCCTTGCGCACGTTGCAGAATTGCGCGATCTTGGCGCGCTCGCCCTCGGGCAGCGGCTTTTCGCAGCGGCACAGCAGCACGTCGGGCTGGACGCCCAGCGACGCGAGTTCGCGCACGCTATGCTGCGTCGGCTTGGTCTTCAGCTCGCCCGCCGCGGCGATATAGGGAACCAGCGTGACGTGGACGGACAGCGTATTCTCGCGCCCCTCCTCGTTGCGGAGCTGACGGATCGCCTCGATGAAGGGCAGCGATTCGATGTCGCCGACCGTGCCGCCGATCTCGCACAGCACGAAGTCGAGGTCGTCGGTCTCCGCGCGCGCGAAAGCCTTGATCGCGTCGGTGACGTGCGGGACGACCTGCACCGTCGCGCCCAGATAGTCGCCGCGCCGTTCCTTGGCGATGATGCCCTGATAGATGCGGCCCGAGGTGACATTGTCGCTCTGCCGCGCCGCGACGCCCGTGAAGCGCTCATAATGGCCGAGATCGAGGTCGGTTTCCGCCCCGTCGTCGGTCACATAGACCTCGCCATGCTGATAGGGCGACATCGTCCCCGGATCGACGTTCAGATAGGG
>PHEM01000186.1 GCA_002842935.1 Alphaproteobacteria bacterium HGW-Alphaproteobacteria-13
CCGCGCGGCGGCGCCCCGCCCCCATCGATGTCATCCACGGCGTCATGCCGTGATCCATAGCGACAAGCCCCCCGGACACAAGCGCGACGGGACCGCCGATCGATTGCGAGGTAGATGTGCATTCATCATCCATCGGCCTTGACCGCCGCCGCCGGCTGCTGCTGCCCGGTCTCGTCCTGCTGCTGCTGACGGCGGCGGCGCTCTCCGTGGCCGTCGGTCCCGTGCAGCTGACGCCCGCGCGCCTGCTGGGGGCGTTGTTCGGCCATGGCGACCGGATCGCGCAAGTGATCGTCCTCGACCTGCGCCTGCCGCGCATGATCGTCGGCCTTCTCGTCGGCGCGATGCTCGGCCTCGCGGGCGCGGTGTTGCAGGGCTATCTGCGCAATCCGCTGGCCGAACCTTCGGTGCTGGGCGCGTCGAACGCCGCCGCGCTGGGGGCGGTCGTCGCCATCTATTTCGGCCTTGCCGAACTTCATGGCGCGGTGCTGCCGATGCTCGCCATCCTGTCGGGACTAGGCGCGCTGGCGCTGCTGTTCGCGCTCGCGGCGCGATCGGAAAGCCCGCTGACGCTGATCCTCGCGGGCATCGCCGTATCGACGCTGGCCGGGGCCTGCATCAGCCTCGCCCTCAATCTCGCGCCCAATCCCTTTGCCGCCATGGAGATCATGACATGGCTGCTGGGATCGATCGAGAACCGCACCCTCGGCCATATCGGGATCGCCCTGCCCTGCGTGGCGATCGGCGCGCTGCTGCTCGCGGGCAGCGGGCGCGCGCTCGACGCCTTGAGCCTTGGCGAGGATGGCGCGCAATCGCTGGGCATCGACCTGCGGCGCACGCGCCTGCGCATCCTGATCGGCGTGGCGGTCGGCGTCGGCGGCGCGGTCGCGGTGTCGGGCGCGATCGGCTTCGTCGGCCTGATCGTGCCGCACCTGATCCGTCCGTTCACGGACCGCAGCCCCTCCGCGATCCTGCTGCCGTCGATGCTCGCGGGCGCGGTGCTGCTGACGCTCGCCGATGTAGCGGTGCGCCTGATCCCGACACAGAACGAGCTGAAACTGGGCGTCGTCACGGCCTTTCTGGGCGTTCCGGTCTTCCTTGTCCATCTGCTGCGGGAGCGGCGGCTATGGTGACGGTGTCGCTGGACGCCGCCCAGGTCCGGCTGGGCGAACGCACGGTCGTCGCGGGCATTTCCGCAGAGCTTGCCGCCGGGTCGCTGATCGGCGTGATCGGTCCCAACGGCGCAGGCAAGTCCACGCTGGTCCGCGCGCTGATGGGGCTGGTGCCGCTGTCGGGCGGCGCGATCCGCATCGACGGCGCACCGGTCGGCACGATCGCGCGCGACGATCTGGCGCGGCGCATCGCCTATCTGCCGCAGGGGCAGGAGTTGCACTGGCCGCTGTCGGTCGAGCGACTCGTCGCGCTGGGACGCCTGCCGCACCTCGCGCCCTTTTCGCGCCTGACCGAAGCAGACGGCGCCGCCGTCGAAGGCGCGATGCGGCGCGCGGACGTCCTCCACTTGCGGCACCGCAACGCGCGCGAGCTGTCGGGCGGCGAACGCGGCCGCGCCCTGCTGGCAAGGGCGCTGGCCGTCGAGGCAAAAGGGCTGGTCGCCGACGAGCCGCTGGTCTCGCTCGACCCCGGCCACCAGATCGACGTCATGGAGCTTCTGGCCGCGGAGGCGCGCGGCGGGGCGCTGGTCATCGCGGTCCTGCACGACCTCACCATGGCGGCGCGCTATTGCGACCGCCTGCTGCTGATCGACGGCGGACGGCTGGCGGCGGATGGGACGCCCGCCGATGTGCTGACACCGCCGCGCCTTGCCGAAACCTATGGCATCGACGCCTATATCGGGCAGCTCGGTCCCGCACCCCTCGTCGTGCCGCTGGCGCGAGCCGCGATCAGCCCCGATGCCGAAGCGCGTCGACGATCACCCTGAACGCGGGCAGGTTCTGGCGGCGGCTCGGGTAATAGAGGAAATAGCCGTCGAAGAAGGGCGACCAGTCGTCCAGCACTCGCGCCAGTTCGCCCGACGCGATCCGCCGCGCCACGATATCCTCGGGGACATAGGCAATGCCGTAACCGCCGACCGCCGCATCGATCATGGCATAGCTGTTGTTGAAGGTCAGTTGCCCTTCCACGCGGACGCGCAGTTCCTGCCCGTCCTTTTCGAACTCCCACGCATACAGTCCTCCGGCGCTTTCGTGGCGCATGTTGATGCAGATGTGCCAGACCAGATCCTGCGGACGCTGCGGCACGCCGTGCGCCGCGAGATAATCCGGCGACGCCACGGCCACCAGCCGCCAGTCCGGGCCGATCCGGACCGCGATCATATCCTTCTCGACGCTTTCGCCCAGCCGGACGCCGGCGTCGAAGCGCTCCTCGACGATGTTGCGAAAACTGCTATCTAGGATCAGTTCGACGCTGATGTCGGGATAGGCCCTGAGCACCGGCTTCAGCTTGGGCCAGACGACGCTTTCGAGCGCATGATCGGACAGCGTCAGCCGGATCGACCCGGACGGCTTGTCGCCCAGCGCGGTCAGCGACGCGATCTCCTCCTCTATCTCCAGGATGCGCGGCGCGATGGTCGCGAGCAGCCTTTCGCCCTCCGCCGTCGGCGCGACGCTGCGCGTGGTGCGCGTCAGCAGCCTCAGCCCCAACCGCGCCTCCATCTGCTTGATCGCGTGGCTGAGCGTCGATTGCGCGATGCCGAGCTTTGCCGCCGCCTTGGTGAAGCTGCGCTCCTCCGCCACGGTCTGAAACCATGTCAACTGATTGAGATCGGTCCTGGCCATGGGACACCCTCGCCTGATTATGCGCGTCAGTCGATAGGTTTGTTTCCATTCGGACGAATAATCGATTGGCGCTAAATGCTTGGCGAATGGTAGCGGAGGAGGCGCTAAAACTTTCGTGTCAAGCAATTTCAGGACGTCCCCAACTACTCTGTAAAGTCAATATCTTGTCTTGTATGGTGTTCGCAGTCGGTCGCCCCGATTTGCTTGAAACCACATCGAAATGTGGGAACGAAAGTGGGATAATTTTACTGCCGGAATAGGCGGTAAAGTTCCCAAGTAGGGAACCAAACTCCAATGGCGCTTACAGCATTGAAAGTGAAGAACGCAAAACCGGGTCGGCACGTCGATGGTCGGGGGCTTTGCTTGATGGTGAAGCCGAGCAGCGCGCGGACATGGGTGCTGCGGATGCAGCGCCACGGATGGCGACGCGACTATGGCTTGGGTTCGGCGTTCGACGTGTCGCTTGCCGAAGCACGCGAAGCGGCGGCGGCGCTACGCCGCCGGGTCCGCGAGGGCTTCGACCCGATTGCCGAAAGGCGTCAGGCCAGAAAGATCACGCCGAGCTTCGAGGCCGCGACACGGGCCTGCTACGAAACATTACGGGAAGGATGGAATAGTGGACACCATGCGAAATGGCTTTCCAGTTTTGAAAAGCACATGTTCCCCCGCATCGGTAAAAAGCCGGTCGATCGCGTGGACAGTGCCACCGTGGTCGAGGCACTATCACCTATCTGGCTTGAGATACCGGAAACGGCGCGGCGCATCCTGCAACGCATAAGCGTCGTTCTCGATTTCGCGCACATCAAAGGTTGGGTGCCGGAGGAAATATCGCTGCGCTCGGTCCGCAAGGGGCTTCCACGCCAGAGCGACAAGCGCGGTCATATGGAGGCCATGCGCTATGCAGACGTTCCGGCGCTCATGCAGAAGTTGGAAGCAGCAGCGCCGACGACTGGGCGCGATGCCCTGCGCTTCACGATCTATAATGCCGTGCGGTCAAACGAGACGCGCTTTGCCGTCTGGACCGAGTTCGATTTAGACAAGGGCATATGGACCATTCCGGGCGAGCGTATGAAAGCGCGCGAAACGCATGTCGTGCCGCTATCCGCGCCGGTTGTCGCGCTACTGCGTAAACGATGGAACGAGCGCACCAGCGACACCGGCCTTGTTTTCTCCAGTCGCAACGACAAGCCCATCAGCGACGTGACCATGACCAAGTTGCTACGCGATGACGGCATTACGGGCGTGACGGTCCACGGCTTCCGTTCATCCTTCACCGATTGGGCAGCGGAAACGACCGATTTCCCCAAAGAGGTTGCCGACAAGGCGCTGGCGCACAAACTGCCTAACAAGGTCGAGGCGGCTTATCGACGCACGGACTTTTTCGAGAAGCGGCGCAGCCTCATGGCGCTATGGGCCGAGTATCTGGACGAGCTGCCCGGCAAGGAAAGCGAGGACGCCGCCGCCACGGCGTCCGGACCTATCCCGCTTCGCGCTGCCGCCTGATGAGGTCATGCAGGCTGGCAGTCGTGATGCGGGTGGCCTTGCCCAGCTTCACCGTCTCGATTTCACCGGCCGCAATCAATTCATATAATTTCGTGCGGCCGACCCCGATCATGCGGGCCGCGTCATTGACGCGGACGCAGATCGGATCGGGAGAGCGAGGCACCGTCATGGTACAGCCCTTTCGCTATCGCTGGCGCGGTAACCTGCGGGGTCGGCAATCCAGCGATTGACGGCGGACTCATGCCAGCCCGCGCCGTGAACGCTGATCCTGATTTGAGCCGGAAATGTCTGGTCTGCTATTTTTCTATACAAAGTGGAGCGCGAAAGGCCGGTGCGTTGCAGCACCGTCTTTAGACGAATGATCCTATCGGGGTTGGACATGGATATTTTCCGTAATCTGGCGGTTTCATAAAAGCCCCTCGACATGCAGCATTGGCGGCCCGAATCCGTCTTGCAAGAGCGGCCGGGACGTGCAGGGACAACCGCGTAGCTACGGGGGCAAATATCGGTAACAGAGGGCGTTAGCGGGCGCTTGAGGGCATCCGGCGGATAATAGCGGGACATAGCGGGCGTTGGAGGGATCGCATTTGCGGCCGTGGCGGCAATGATGGCCGTTTAGATCCTGCGGCGGGCGTTCGCCCTGTCCTGCTTTTGCCTTTTGTCCTTCCGAGTCGCGCAGCATGACGAACCTTCTTTCAACCGGTCCGCTCGCCACATTTTCATGCTGTATCAGTTCATTCCGCCGCGCAAGTGGGGGAGGCACGACAGTGCCGATATGCGGCAACTTCGTCCTAAAAGTGCAAAAATAGTCGTTTTCGGCAGTCGTCAGAACTGCATTGGATGACCCTTGTTGCAGACGATCGAAGGCGGCGAGTGTATCCGGTTCCGCAAAGACTGGAATCTGTATGTCAAATGTGCTATATGTCAAATCAGGCATGAAAGGGATTGCGTGAAGGAACTTGGCTGGATCGGTTCGGCAAAGAGCGACCTGCTCTCCTTTCCGGGTGATGTGGTGCGCAAGATCGGACATGCCCTGTATGTCGCCCAGGAAGGCGGCAAGCATGGCAGCGTGAAGCCTCTCAAGGGCTTTGGCGGTGCGTCCGTTCTGGAAGTGATCGAGGATCACGACGGCGATACGTTCCGGGCGGTTTACACCGTGCGCTTCGCCGAAGTGGTCTATGTGGTTCACGCCTTTCAGAAGAAGGCAAAACGCGGAATCGCCACACCGCGACAGGAGATCGAGAAGATCAGGCAGCGGCTCAAGCAGGCCGAAGAGGAGTATGCGAAATGGGTAGCGGCGAAGAAGTGACATATGACCGCGAGAGCGCCTTTCACGCGCTTGGACTGGCAGATGCCGACGACCTCAAACTGCGCGCGGAACTTCTGCGGACGATTGGCGCGGTCATTCGCGAGCGCGGGCTGACTCAGAAGGCAGCGGGCGAACTCATGGAAATGGACCAGCCGCGCGTGTCGGCGTTGCTGGCGGGCAAGATCACCAGATTTTCCACCGATCGCCTTATCCGGGCTTTGCGCGACCTTGGACGGGATGTGGAAGTGCGGATATTGCCCGCAACGGGTCGCAAGGGTGAATTGCGCGTCGCGGCTTGAAGCTAAGACTTTTCTTCCGCTTCAAACGCGCGCTTGCCCTTGCGCTGCCATAGGGCGAGCGCGTTGCCGCGTTCCTCGCCTTGCAGTCTGTCCGCGACCGAAAGGAGCGCGCCGTAGAGCGCGGCACGGTCATCGTCGGTCAGATCGACCAGCCCCGCCTTGACGACGAGGCCGCCGAGTTCGATCAGATGGCGCGTTCGTTCCCGCCGTTTCATCACCCATTCCCGCGTGTCCGTTCGTGCCTTGCTTGCCTCAATGCGATGCCGCGCCGCCTTCGAGCGGTAGAGTGTCCTCCGGCTGCCCGCCAGATCGCGGCGAAGGCTTGCGTTGTTTGCCACTGTCCGCCGTCAGCACCAATGGCACAGATTTGAGGTTGTGATTTAAGGAGGATTTGGGCTTCGTCGTAGTGACGAAGGAACGAAGATGAAGCCCAA
>PHEM01000187.1 GCA_002842935.1 Alphaproteobacteria bacterium HGW-Alphaproteobacteria-13
GGATCGTCGGCGCAGACCAGCACGTCGCAGTCAATCTCTTCGTCGAGCTTCGTCAGATGATGCGCGGAGATGTTCTGGAAGGCGGAAACGACCCGCACCTCCTCTCCCAGCAGCTTTTGCACCGCTTCGACGGCGGACCCGCCCTGGGGCAGCTGGACGCGGCCGACCTTGGGCGGGACCAGCGGCACGGTCACGTCGATCAGGATCTTGCCCGCCAGCCCTTCGCGGACATCCTCCACGGTCGACTGCTGCGCGGCATAGGGGACGGCGAGGACGACGATATCCGCCTGTGCTGCGGCATCGGCATTGGCCGCGCCGGAGATGTCGGCCGCGCCGCCCAGCGCCGCCTTCATGGCATCGGCGGCTTCGCTCGCGCGGGCGGCGTCGCGGCCGCCGATGATCACGCGATGTCCCTTGTGCGCCCAGCGCAGCGCGAGACCGCCGCCTTCCTTGCCCGTGCCGCCCAGCACCGCGATCGAGGATTTCACTTCATCCGACATGGTTCGCATTCTCCATTCTGTCTTGTCTGGCTCGCTTGCGCGGCGGGGTGAGGATTATCGGGGCCAGCGGCGCGGCGTCCAGGCCGCGTGCGCGGACCTCTGGCGCGACGTCGCCATATATCGTGCTGCGCTGGCGGGGCGTCCGGCCGATCGAGCGGATCAGCGCCTCCATCGCCTCGGGCGGCATCTCCTGTCCGTGCGTGGTGCCCGCGGCGCGCGAGATGCTCTCGTTCATCAGCGTGCCGCCCAGATCATTGGCGCCTGCGTCGAGACAGGCCTTCACGCCTTCCTCGCCCAGCTTGACCCAGCTGGTCTGGATCGACGGGATCAGCGGATGCAGCGCCAGCCGCGCGACGGCATGCATCAACCGCACCTCACGGAACGTCGGTCCCCGGCGTGCCTGTCCACGCAGGCCGATCGGCGCTTCCATATGGACGAAGGGCAGGGGAACGAATTCGGTGAAGCCGCCCGTGCGGGCCTGCAGCGCGCGGATATGCAGCAGATGGCGCGCCCAGTGGCGCGGGGTGTCGACATGACCGAACATGATCGTGGCGGTGGTGGTGAAACCGACTCGATGCGCGGTCTCGACGACTTCCAGCCATTCGGCGGTGTCGAGCTTGTCCGGGCAGATGATCGCGCGGACCTCGTCGTCCAATATCTCGGCGGCGGTGCCGGGCAGCGTGTGGAGTCCCGCCTCCTTCAGCTGCCGCAGGAAGGATTCGAGCGATAGCCCCAAGGTCGCCGCGCCCTGTGCGACTTCGAGCGGGGAAAAGGCGTGGATGTGCATCGCCGGCACGGCGGCGCGCACCGCGCGGACGAGGTTCAGATAGGTGTCGCCGGTGTAATGCGGATGGATGCCGCCCTGAAGGCAGACTTCCGTCGCGCCGCGCTCCCACGCCTCGCGGACGCGGCGCACCACTTCGTCGATCTCCAGGTCATAGGGCTTGCCGCGCAGTGCGTCCGACGTGTCGCCCTTGGAAAAGGCGCAGAAGCCGCATTTATAGAGGCAGATGTTGGTATAGTTGATGTTGCGGTTGACGACATAGGTGACGGTGTCGCCGACGGCGGCGGCGCGCAGCCGGTCGGCGGCGTCGCAGACATGCTCCAGATCGGCGTCGCGCGTGGCAAAGAGCGCGACGATGTCTTCCTCGTCCAGCGCCGCGCCGCCCGCCGCGCGATCGACGATCGCGGCGATGCGCGGATCGACGGTCCCGCCGGTCGCGGGCGCGGGCCGCGCGGGCAGGGCGATGCCCGGCGACCAGGTGTCGGCGCGCGCGAAGCCCTCCGCATCGGCATGGGCCAGGATATGCGGGCGCATCGCGGGATCGTGCCAGCGCGCATGGTCGCGGACCCAGGCGGGATAGGTCGGCAGGCGCGCGACGAGGATGCGCCCCTCGCGCGCAGTGGCTTCGCGCAGCCGCTCGACCTCGGGCCACGGCGCTTCGGGATTGACATGGTCCGGCGTGACGGGGGACACGCCGCCCCAATCGTTGATGCCCGCCGAGATGAGATCGGGGAAATCGCCCGCCGACAAATTGGGCGGGGCCTGGATGTTCATCTCCGCGCCCAGGATCAGGCGCGCCACCGCGATGGTCCAGCGCAGATCGTCCATGTCCGGTTCCGGCGCATCGGCCATCACCGTGCGCGGCTTGGCGCGGAAATTCTGGACGATGACTTCCTGGATATGGCCGTAGCGCGCGTGGAGGTCGCGGATCGCGAGCAGCGCCTCGATTCGCTCCATGCGCGTTTCGCCGATGCCGATCAGGATGCCGGTGGTGAAGGGAATAGCCAGTTCCCCCGCCGCCGCGATAGTCGCCAGCCGCGCGGCGGGCGATTTGTCGGGAGAGCGATAATGCGCGCCGCCCTTTTCCATCAGCCGTTCGGAGAGCGATTCGAGCATCAACCCCTGCGAGACGGAAACGGGCCGAAGCGCCGCCATGTCGGCCCTGTCCATCACTCCGGCGTTGACGTGCGGCAACAATCCGGTTTCGTCGCGGACCGCCGCGCACATCTCCGCCAGATAGGAGAGCGTGGTTTCATGACCCAGTGCGGCCAGCTCGTCGCGCGCGGCGCGAAAGCGCAGTTCGGGCTTGTCGCCCAGCGTGAACAGCGCCTCGGTGCATCCCGCCGCCTTGCCCGCGCGGGCGATGGCCAGCACCTGCTCGCGCGACAGATAGGCCACTTCACCGGGGCGCGGCGGCTGAGAGAAAGTGCAATAGTGGCAGAGGTTGCGGCAGAGCTGCGTGAGCGGGATGAACACCTTGGGCGACCAGCTTTGCAACCGGCCGTGCCCCGCATCGCGCAGCGCGGCGGCGGCGGCGGTCAGCTCGGCCAGCGGCGCCGTCAACAATATCGCGAGAGCCGCCGCATCGGGTGCGCCATCCGCCGTTCCGATCAATTCCGCTTGTTCCACGCTGTGCTCCGATGGTTCGTTCCGGTTGTTCGCTCGTCGCATATTCATTCTGTCGAGGGCAAATCCACTTCCGCCGCCAGTAAGGCGACCAGCGTCTGCATGAAATGTTCGAGGCTGGCGGGCGAATCCCATGCGGGGTGGCTGCGGCTGTGATCCGCCAGCGATCGTTGCCGCGACGATATCACGGCGGTGAGGTAAATGCCCATCAGCACGAAACGCATGTTCTGCTGGGCGTGCGGCATCGGCGGCATCAGCCGCCGCAGATGATCGAGGCAGCGCCCATAGGCGGAATTCCAGCTGGGGTCGAGGGCGCTGATCATCAGGTCGCGCTGCGTCATCGACAGCATCGAGATGAAGCGGACATAATGATCGTTCCCCAACGTCGTCAGCGGCACGATCAGCACATCGACGATGTCGCGAATCGTGCGCGGGCCGCCATCACGCTCCAGCCGATTCAGCTCGGCATTGCGAAGCTGGTCCAGCGCGATGGCTCCATCGCGAACGAGCAGGCGTATCAAGGCCTCCTTGGAGCCGAAATAATAGCCGACCGCGCCATGATTCTTCTGGCCGGCCGCCATCGCGATCTCCCTTACCGTGACGCCGTCGACGCCGTGCTCCGCGAACAGGCGCAGCGCCACCGCCTTGATCTGCTCGGCCGAGGCGTTGCGTGCGGGTTCGGGCGCGAGGGGGATATGAATTCTAACCATGAGGACAAAATTCCATTGCATCGCTCTTGCGTCAAGTATATTATCCAACTGAATTAGCCGCCATCGTCACAGGACGAAATGGCGCGGACGAGATGGAGGATGTCTGGCGTGAAGCCGAAGGGGGAGCAACGGCCTGATCAGGTGGTGGACACCGCCGCATTGACGGCGTGGATGGACGGCGAAGGCCTGGGTTCCGGGCCGATCGGCGACATGGCATCGCTGGCGGGCGGGTCGCAGAACATCCTGCTGCGCTTTGCGCGTGACGGGCGCGATTATGTGTTGCGCCGGCCGCCGCTGCACCCGCGCGCCAACTCCAACGAAACGATGCGGCGCGAGGCGCGTGTGCTGGGCGCGCTGGCGGAAACTTCGGTGCCTCATGCCGGACTGATAGCAGCCTGTGGCGACGAAAGCGTGCTCGGCGTCGCCTTTTATCTGATGGAGCCGGTGGACGGCTTCAACCCCGTGGGCGATCTGCCGCAGCCGCATGCCGGATCGGCGGCGATGCGGCACGCGATGGGGCTGGCGCTGGTCGACGCGGTGGCGGCGCTGGGGGCGCTCGACCATGAGGCGCTGGGACTCGGCGATTTCGGCAAGCCCGACAATTTCCTCGACCGGCAGGTGGCGCGCTGGAGCGCGCAGTTGGCCAGCTATGCCGATCTGCCCGGCTGGCCTGGGCCGGACGCGCTTCCCGATGTGGAGCGCGTCGGACGCTGGCTGGAGAATCACAAGCCCGCGCGCTTCGCGCCCGGGATCATGCACGGCGACTATCATCTGGCGAATGTCATGTTCCGTCATGACGGGCCGGACGTGGCGGCGATCATCGATTGGGAACTGGCGACGATCGGCGATCCGCTGCTCGATCTGGGCTGGGTTCTGGCGACCTGGCCGGAACCGGGCGCGACCGTGACGGTGCCGGTGCGGCCGTGGGAGGGGTTTCCGGCGGCGAGTGAACTGGTGGAACGTTACGCGGCGGGATCGGCGCGGGATATGGCGGCGATCGACTGGTATCATGTGCTCGCCTGCTACAAGCTCGGCATCCTGCTGGAGGGCACCTATGCGCGGGCCTGCGCCGGCAAGGCGCCCAAGGATGTGGGGGATCGACTGCACGCGCGCGCCATCGCGCTGCTCGACCGCGCGGCGAGGATGACGCGATGAACGAACTGGATTTCACGGGCCGCAACATTCTGGTTGTCGGCGGATCGAGCGGGATCGGCAACGGCATCGCGCAGGCCTTCCGCGCGCGGGGCGGCAACGTCCATGTATGGGGCACCCGCGCCAGCGCGGCGGACTATGCGGGCGAGGAAGGCTCCGATCTCGACGGTCTCGGCTACACGCAGGTGGATGTGTCGAGCCTGGAGGCGATCGCCGCCGCGCCCCAGCCCTTCGACAGCATCGACGTGCTGGTCCATTCCCAGGGCGCGGTGCTCTATCGCCGCAAGGAATTCGAACCCGAGGGCTGGCGCCGGGTGATGGCGGTCAACCTCGACAGCGTGATGTTCATCTCGCAGCGCTTTCACGGCGCGCTCGCCGCGGCGAAGGGCAGCGTGATCGTGGTCAGCTCCATCGGCGCCTTCCGCGCGACCTTCGGCAACCCGGCCTATGCTGCGTCCAAGGCCGGCGCCGTCAATCTGGTGCATGCGCTGGCGCAGGCATGGGCGGGCGACGGCATCCGCGTCAACGGCATCGCGCCCAGTCTGGTCGACACCAAGATGACCAAGGTGACGATGGAACATGACGAGCGGCGGGAGCGTGCGCTCGCCAAGATTCCGCTGCGCCGTTTCGGCACCGTCGAGGAAATGGCGGGCGTCGCGCTGTTCCTCGCCTCGCCGCTCGCCTCCTACGTCTGTGGACAGACGCTGGTGGTCGACGGTGGACTGACGCTTTGAGAAGGGGTTAGAGATGGACTTCGAATATTCGGACAAGGTGCAGGATCTGCGCGAACGGCTGATGGCCTTCATGGACGAGCATGTCTATCCGATCGAACGCGAGCGCGACGAGTTCAACGAAGACCCGGCGAACCGCTGGGTGCGCTGGCCGGGGATCGAGCCGATCAAGGCGAAGGCGAAGGAGGCGGGGCTGTGGAACCTGTTCCTGCCGCACGAACACGGCCAATGGAGTCCGGGTCTCACCAACCTCGAATATGCGCCGCTGGCAGAGATCATGGGCCGGGTGATCGGCTCGTCGGAATTCTTCAATTGCTCGGCGCCCGACACCGGCAATATGGAAGTGCTCGCGCTCTATGGCACGCCTGAGCAGCAGGAGCGCTGGCTCAAGCCGCTGCTGGCCGGTGAAATCCGCTCCTCCTATGTCATGACCGAGCCGGGCGTGGCGTCGTCCGACGCCACCAACATCGAGACGACGATCGTCGCGGACGGCGACGACTATGTCATCAACGGGCGCAAGTGGTGGATTTCCAGCGCGATGGATCCGAACACCAAACTCTATATTCTGCTGGGCAAGACCGGCGGCGACAATGCGCCCCGGCATCAACGGCATTCGCAGATTCTGATCCCGGCCGGCACCCCCGGCGTCGAGATCGTCCGTCCGCTCGACGTGTTCCACGCCGTCCATTCGCCCGGCGGCCATGCCGAGATGATCTTCAAGGACGTGCGCGTTCCCAAGGAGAATCTGATTCTCGGCGAAGGGCGCGGGTTCGAGATCGCGCAGGGACGGCTGGGACCGGGCCGTATCCACCACTGCATGCGCCTGATCGGAC
>PHEM01000188.1 GCA_002842935.1 Alphaproteobacteria bacterium HGW-Alphaproteobacteria-13
GGCTTCGTCGGTCATGCCGATGCCGCCGTGAATCTGGATGTTGGCGCGGCCGTTATTGAGCGCGGCCCGGTCGGCGAGCCGCTTCGCCGCCGCGATATGGAAGGCCGCCTCCGCATCGTCCGCGTCGAGCGCGCAGGCCGCATAATAAAGCTGCGCGCGGGCGGCCGCACAGCGCACCGCCATGTCGGCGCACATATGCTTGATCGCCTGAAACCAGCCGATCGGCCGTTCGAACTGCTCGCGAATCTTCGCATAGTCCGCCGCCATGTCGCGCGCCGCGTCGGCGCAGCCGACGGCAAAGGCGGCGGCGAGCAACTGGAGGTGCAGGGCGGCGCGCGGGTCCGCCAGCCTGTCGATCGCGGCGGGCGGGCCGATGCGCGCCACGCTCGTCGAAAGGTCGAGCGACGGCGCGGACGCGGCGTCGTCTATGGCAAAATATCCCACGTCATCGCCGAACAGGCCCAGCGCCCGCTGTGCGCCGTCGCCGTCGAACAGCCGCACGAAATCGGTGGCGGGCAGCGCCAGCGCGACCTTTCCCGTCACGCCCGCCCATCGCGCCGCCACGGCGCTCGGCACCAGCGCGATCGGCGCGAGGACGCGTCCCAGTTCGGCGAAGACCAGCGCTTCGCTCGCATGGTCGAGACCCATCGCGGGCGTGGTCATGCCGGTCCAGCCCATCGTCTCCAGTTGCGGCCACAGGTCGGGCGCACGGGCGCGGGCGTCCTCCAGCCGCAGATGGTTGTGGCACCAGTCGGCGGTCGCTGTGCGCAGGGCGATCTGGTCGTCGTTCGGGGTCAGGTCCATCGGATCACCTCGATTTCGGCAGGCCAAGCAGCCGCTCGCCAATGATGTCGCGCTGGATCTGCGCGCTGCCGCCCGCGATCGTCGAGGCGAAGCCGCGCAGATATTCGCCGACCGCGTCGTCGTCGCCATAGCGGAAGTCGAGCATGTCGGCGCCTTTCAGCAGCACCGCCATCCGTTCCAGCCGCTGGCCGAGTTCGGAGGTGAAGAGGCGGATCACGGAGGCTTCGGGTCCGGGCTGGCCCGTGCGCACCACGTCGGAAATGTTGCGATAGGTCATCGCCCGCACCGCCGCGACTTCGGCGCGCATCTGCGCCAGCCGGTCGGCGATGCGGTCGTCGCGGATCATGCCGTTCGCGCGCGCGGCGGCGATCAGTTCCCCGATCTCCTGGCTCTGCTTGACCTGATCGGCGATGAAGCCCGTGCCGCGTTCGAAGCTCAGCGTCGACATCGCCACTTTCCAGCCGTTGCCAAGCCCGCCGACGACATGGGACAGCGGAATGCGGACATCGTCGTAAAAGACTTCGGCGAATTCGGTCTTCCCCGACATCTTGCGGATCGGCCGGACGGTGATGCCGGGCGCGTGCATGTCGCAGATGACCCATGACAGCCCGCTGTGCCGCCGCGATCCGTCCTCGGTGCGCAGCACCAGTTCCTGCCAGTCGGCGACATGCGCGAAGCTGGTCCAGATCTTCGATCCGTTGACGACCAGTTCGTCGCCCTCGATCCGCCCGCGCGTCTTGATGCCCGCAAGGTCGGACCCCGCGCCCGGCTCCGAAAAGCCCTGGCACCAGATCGCCTCGCCCTTCAGGATGCGCGGCAAGTGATAAGCTTTCTGATCCTCGCTTGCGTTCAGGATCAGCGTCGGGCCGCCGTGGTTGATGCCGACGAAATTGGCGCCGATCCATGGCGCGTGCGCTTTCGCATATTCCTCCAGCCACACGACCTGCTGGACGATCGACAGCCCGCGCCCGCCATGTTGTTCCGGCCAGTTGATCCCGGCCCAGCCCGCGTCGAACAGCCGCCGCTGCCACGCCTTGTCGAAGGCGACGGCGTCGGCGGCATCGAGCGGGCGCTTTTCGGCCGGGACATTGGCGTGCAGCCAGTCGCGGCACTCTTCGCGAAAGCGCGTCTCTTCGGGCGAGAATCCTATGTCCATCAGCCGCCTTTCCGCGCGGCGGCGATCGGCTCGCCTTTCTTGCGCATCGCCGGGTCGAAGCCCGCGTTGCGCATCAATTCATGGCCGAGTCCGGCGGACAGGGCCATGCCGTCGGTCTCATAGACCAGCCGTTTGTTCTCGGCATTGCTGTGGCGGCTGTTGCCGAGGATCAGCGCCGCGATCTCCGCCACCTTGGCGTCCAGTCCGGCGTCGGGAACGCAATGGTTGGCAAGCCCCATCGCCGCCGCTTCCGCGCCCGTATAGGGGCGGCAGGTCAGCATCATCTCCAGCGCCTTCGCCTGCCCGACGCGGCGCGGCAGGCGCTGCGACAGGCCCCAGCCGGGGACCAGTCCCCATTTGCCGTGCGTGTCGGCGAAGCGCGCGCTTTCCCCGCAGACGATGAAATCCGCCGCCAGCGCGAATTCGAGACCGCCGGTGTAGCAACTGCCGCGCACTTTCGCGATCACGGGCTGGCGCAGCTTCGTCAGTCGTTCGAGCGTCAGCATTTCCTGCCGCAGCCAGCCGAGCGCGTCGGCGTGCGGCGGCGATGTCAGGTCGTGCCCCGCGCAGAAATGTGCGCCCGCGCCCGTGACGACGACCAGCCCCACCGCATCGTCCGCCTCGATCGCGCGGACATGGTCGCGCAGCTGGCGGAACAGGTCGCGGTTGACGGCATTGCGCTTTTCGGGGCGGTTGAGCGTCAGCGTGCAGACGCCGTCCGCGTCGTCGCGCAGGACGAGGGGGGCGTCGCTCACGGTCGGTCGCCGCGGGTTTTCGCGATGGCCGCCTTCGCGCTGCCGCTTTCGACGGCGCGCTTGCCGAACTGTTCGCGGATCGGCACGAATTCCGGCATCACCAGGCTGCGGCGCAGCCAGTTGGCGGCATCGACGACGAGCGTATGGCCGCTGATGTAACTCGCATAGGGCGAGCAGAGGAAGGTCGCCGCCCAGCCCAGCTCCCGCACTTCGCCGACGCGCAGGCCGGGGACGGTGTTGTCGCCAAGCTCGCCTTCGCGGTGGCGCGTCATATGGCCGGGCATGTCGTCGTGCGGGAAGCGTCCCGGCGCGATGCAATTGACCCGGATGCCGTCGGGCGCCCATTCGACCGCCAGGCTTTGCGTCAGGTTGGTGACGCCCGCCTTCGCCGCCGCACTGTGCGACGTGCCGGGTCCGCCCGTCCAGCTATAGGTCGCGCCGATGTTCAGGATCGCACCCGGCCTGCCCGCCGCGAGCCGCCGCAGCGCGAACTCGCGGCTGCAATTATAGGTGCCGTTCAGCACGATATCGACGACGGTGCGAAAGCCGTTCGGCGTCATTTCCTCGGCCGGAGCAGGGAAATTGCCCGCGGCGTTGTTGATGAGGACATCGACCGGGCCAAGCTTCGCCTCGATCTCGTCGAAGGCCCTGGCGATGGCGTCGGGATCGCGCACGTCGCAGGCGACGGCGATCGCCTGTGCGCCCACGTCGCGCATCGCGGCAAGGCCAGCCTCCAGATGATCGGCCTTGCGGCTGAGGATCGCGATCTTCGCGCCCAGCCGGGCGAACTCGATCGCCATGCCCTTGCCAAGGCCCGTGCCGCCGCCCGTCACGGCGACGACCTGTCCGGCATAGCTGCCGTCCGGCAGCGCCTTCGCGCCCAAGGGCGGCGGAGCGGGAAGGGCCATCCTATTTCCCCTTGTAGCTGGGCGCGCGCTTCTCGCGGTGCGCGGCGCGGGCTTCCTGATAATCCTCGGTCTTGAAGAGATAGGATTGCGCGTAAAGCTCGGCGCGCGTGCCGGTGCGGATCGTCGGGCCGTGCATCAGATTCACCATCTCCTTCGCCATGGCGAGGTTGATCGGCGGCTTGGCGGCGATGTCGCGCGCGATCTCCAGCGCGCGCGCGTCGAGTTCCTCGGGCTGGACGACGAAATCGACCGCGCCCCATTCCAGCGCGGTCGCCGCGTCGATCGGACGGCCCGACATCACCATATATTTGGTCCGCGACGGGCCGATCAGCGCCGTCATCATCTGCGTTCCCCCGGTGTCGGGCAGCACGCCATAGAGGATTTCGGGCAGCGCCATCTTCAAGGTCGTGTCGCTGACGCGGATGTCGGCGGCGAGCGCGAGTTCGCAGCCGCCGCCGATCGCGCCGCCCTTCAGCGCGGCGATGATCGGCTTGGTCGATTCCTGCATCCGCAGGCGGCCTTCCTGATGCCGCCGGACGAAGTGGAAATCGCTTTCGTCGCGCGCGCGGTGCCCCAGCACATTGGTGTCGCGCCCGGAACAAAAGCTCTTGCCCGCCGCGCGAATCAGGATCGCGCTGTTGTCGCTTTCCTCCAGCGCTTCGCCCAGCCGCTGCTGGAACAGCGCCGACATGGCGTCGTCCATGGCATTGTGCCGGTCGGGCCGGTTCAGCGTCAGGATATGCAGCGCGCCTTCGCGCGCGCTCAGGACCCGTTCGGACACATTCCGCTCCCACTTGATTTTCGATAGGACTTGCACGAGTTATATAACTAAGTCAATTATGTCGAACAGGCAGGGAGACGGGAAATGGAGCTGGCCGGAAAGACCGCGTTGGTGACGGGCGGATCGCGGGGAATCGGCGCGGCGATCGCGCGGCGGCTGGCGCGGGCGGGCGCGCATGTCGCGATCAACTATGCCGGCAGCCGCGCGGCGGCGGAAGGGCTGGCCGCCGAGATCGCGGCGGCGGGCGGCAAGGCCTTTGCCGTGCAGGCCGACGTCGGCACGCTGGACGGCATCCAGTCGATGCTGGACGCGTGCGACGCGGCGTTCGGCGGCGCGCCCAATCTCGACATCCTCGTCAACAATGCCGGGATCGGCGGGGAGGGCGACGCGGGCAGCCTCGCCAAATGCAGTGAGGAACTGTTCGACCGCATGATCGCGGTGAACCAGAAGGCGCCGCACTTCATCACGCAATATTGTCTGGAACGGCTTCGCGATAACGGGCGGATCGTCAATATCGGCTCGCTTGGCGGCCGGTCCGCGCTGCCGCCCTTTGCCGCCTATGCCGCGACCAAGCGGGCGTTGCAAAGCCTGACCATGTCGACGGCGGTGGTCGTCGCGCGGCGCGGCATCACCTGCAACCTCGTCGCGCCGGGGGCCGTCGATACGGAATTCAACAGCGCGCTGCTCGAAAGGCCGGGCTGGGCGGAAAGCACCGCGAAGCTGACGCCGATGAAGCGGCTGGGGATGCCGGAGGATATTGCGGGTGCGGTGATGATGCTGGTGCGCGACGAGGCGCATTGGGTCACGGGTCAGATTGTCGAAGCAAGCGGAGGGTTGTTCCTATGACCGATCTCACGGGCAAGACCGCGCTCGTCACCGGCGGATCGCGAGGAATCGGCGCGGCGATCGTGCGGCGCCTGGGCGCGGCGGGCGCGCATGTCGCGGTCAACTATGCGGGCAACCGTGCCGCAGCCGAGGCGTTGGCGGCCGAGATCGCGGCGGCGGGCGGCAAGGCCTTTGCCGTTCAGGCCGACGTTTCGACGCTCGCCGGGATCGAAGCGCTGTTCGCCGCCTGCGACGCCGCGTTCGGCGGCGCGCCGAATCTGGACATATTGATCAACAACGCCGGTATCGGCCGGGGCGGGCGCGACGGGACGCTGAAAGGCGCGTCGGAGGAGCTGTTCGACGAACTGATGGCGGTCAATGTGAAGGGACCGCATTTCGTGACGCAGGCCGTGCTGCCCCGGCTGCGCGACCATGGCCGCATCGTCAACATCGGGTCGATGTCGGGCAAGGTCGGCCAGCCTTTCGCCGCCGGCTATGCGATGACCAAGCGCGCGATCCAGAGCCTGACCTTCTCGACCGCGCTGGCGGTGGCGAAGCGCCGGATCACCTGCAATTGCATCGCCCCCGGTGCCGTCGCGACGGAGTTCATCGCCGCGCTGCGCGCGCAGCCGGGCTGGGACGAGGCGACGGCGAAGCACACGCCGATGGGCCGCCTCGGCGAGCCGGAGGATATTGCGGGCGCCGTGATGATGCTGCTTGGCGACGACGCGCGCTGGGTCACGGGGCAAGTGATCGAAGCCAGCGGCGGGCTGGCTCTCTGATGGCGCTGATGACCGAAAAGCTCCGTGCGATCATGGCGCTCGATCCCGATCGGACGGAGATCGATTTCGACGGGCGCGAATATCGCTGGCGGGACATCGCCGACACGGTCCGCGCGATCGAGGCGGCGCTCGCGGATATGGGCTTGCCGGAGGACGCGCGCGTCGGTGCGATGCTCCGCAACCGGCCCGGCCATGTCGCCGCGATCGTCGCCGTGCTTTCGACCGACCGCTGCCTCGTGACGCTGAACCCGATCCTGCCCGACGAGACATTGTCCGCCGATGTCGATCCCGCCGACCTTGCCAGCCTGCG